>JANMTJ010000062.1:0-3869 GCA_031390295.1 Oleiharenicola sp. | reverse complement strand
GTGCGCTTCATGCCCATGACCGGCCTCACCGCACTGGCGCTGTGGGACGACCTGCCCGAGGCGCGCGAGTGGTGGGCCTACGCCTACAAGTTCTACCGCGACCAGTTCAGCCCGTGGGGCGGCGACGACGGCGGCTGGGGCGAGGGCAGCGCCTACTGGCGCGGCACGTTTGAGCACGCCGCCTTCCAGGACGCCCTCCTCGCCATCGGCGACCCGGCGGCCTACGCGACGCCGTTCTGGAAAAACTCCCCGCTCTTCGCGATCTACAACGTCCAGCCCTACCTCCACACGACCTTTGGCGACACCTCCAACGCCGGCCGCTTCAACCTCGAGCCCGTCATCGCCGACTACATGGAGCACGTCGCCCGCGTGCAGCAGAACGGCTTCTTCCGCGCCTATGCCGGACTCTGCACGGACCAGCGTACCCGCCCGATCGACAAGGGCCTCGAGGACCTCAGCCGCACCTACCCGACCGCCGCCGAGTTTCTCGTCCGCAACTTCATCGCCGCCGCCAAGCCGCTGCCTGCCGCCCGCCCGCTCGGCGAACTGCCGCCGCACCGTTATTTCGCCGACGTCGGCTGGGTCTCGCTGCACAGCGCGCTCGGCCGGCCTGATGATGACATCCACATCACCTTCAAGTCTTCGCCCTATGGTTCTTTCAGCCACAGCCATGCCGATCAGAACGCCTTCATCCTGAACGCCTATGGCGAGGGCCTCGCCATCAACTCCGCCTATCGCGAGTTCCATAACTCGCCCCATCACCGCGACTGGACACGCCAGACCATTTCCAAGAACACGCTGCTCATCGACGGTCTTGGTCAGAAGGCGCAAAGCAAGGACGCCACGGGAAAGATCACCCGCTTTGAGTTTGGTGAACGCTACGTCTTGACTACCGGCGACGCCACCGCCGCCTACGCCCTCGCACAAAAAGACCAAGCCCGCGTGCAGCGCGTCACCCGCGACCTCTTATTCATCGACCAGCGTTACGTGGTCCTTCGCGACCGGGTTGAGCTCACCACGCCCGGCAAGCTCTCCTGGCTGCTGCACGCTGAACATGACCTCGCTTGGGATGGGGTCACCGGCACCGCTTTCATTCGCAGCCGCAAGTCCACGCTCACCGCGCGACTGCTTCTGTCGGGGTCCGCCTGGCAGGGCCTCGTCACCGACCAATTCCCCGTGCCGGTCGATCCCAAGTACGCCACGGGCGAGGTCACCGGCTCCTACCTCACCGGCAACTGGCACAACCAGCAGCACCTCACGCTCACGAGCACCGCTGCCGCCCAAAGTTTCACGATCTGGACCGTACTCTGGCCGGAGCGCACCGGCACCGCACCCGCCGCGATCCGCCCGGAGTGGACGCCCGGCACCTTAGTCATCAACCGGCCAGACGGAAAAACCGACCGCCTCCGCCTCGACGACCACTCCATGACACTGGAATAGCTTACCCCCACCGGTTCCGCTCCGCGACCGTGAGCGCTTCGTCGAGCGGCGGCAGACAGGGGTGCGACAGTTTTTCCCGGCCGCCCCTGCGGGCGGCCGGCGACCCGTGAAATAAAGTTAACGGGCGTCAGAATTTGGTCGAGAAGCTCAGGATGACGCGACCGGGCTGGCCCCGCGACTGGTTCGCGTTGAAGTATTCCGTGTCCGCGATGTTCTTCCAGCTGAGGGTGCCCGACCAGCTGGCGTCACCCATCTTCCAGTCGCGACCAACGACCATGTCGTAAATCGTGCTGCTCTTCAGGAAGAGTGTGGGGTTGGCCGTGCGCTGGGCCTTGTCCCCGGTGTGGACAAAACCGCCGGCAACCCACCAGCCCTTGAGCGCGCCCTCGGTGAAGCTGTAGCGCGTCCACAGCGTGGCAAGCTGCTCGGCCGAGCCTTCCGGCACGGCGTTGAGGATGAGGGTCTTCGCCTCGTTGTAGGCGGCGACATACGCGGCCTGCACGACGGGATCGGTCGAGTAGGTGATGATGGCCGGGAACGTGCCCTTGGTGGTCTTGATGTCCATCAGGCTGAGCGTCGCGTAGATCTGCCAGTTGTCCGCCGGTGACCAGGTGACTTCGATCTCGCCGCCCTCGCTCTCATCTACCGTGCCCTGGCGGGTGATGGTCGGGAAGGTGCCGTCCGGCGCGGTCTCGCGGAAGCGCAGGACGCGGTTCTCGCGCTCGAGGTGGAAGAGCGAGAGGGTCGAGGAAACCCGGCCTTCGAAGAAGTCGGTCTTGAGTCCGATCTCGTAGCCGCTGCCGGTCGTGGGCAGTGCGGGCTCGGAAATCGTGACGCGGTTGGTCGCGCTCGTGGGCAACGAGGGATTATACGCGGGATTGAACGAGGTCAGGCTGCGGTCCTCGATGAAGAACGACTCGGAGTAGCTGGCGAACAGCAGCAGGTCGGGCCGGAGCTTGAAGCCCGCGCCGAACTGGGGCGTGGTCTTGGTGGCCTCGAATTTGTCGCCCACTGTGCCGGGAGCCGCGGGCACGGCCACGGTTGGCAGCATGTTGGTATTGATGGTCCACGACTTGTTGTAGCGCGCGCCACCGATCAGGATGAGCCGCTCCTTGAGCAGGCTGGCGGTCAGCACGCCATAGAAGGCGCTTTCCTCGCCCTCGGCATCGTTGAAGGAGTTGATGCCGGGAATGTCGTTCACCTTATAGTCGTCGGTGTTGATCCACGTGGCCGGATCGTTGTAATTCCAGGGCTGGAAGTGCTGGGCCGGCGTGGTGCTGGCGTTGGGCGTGGTCGCGGGCGGGGTCAGCGTGCTCTCGCGGCGGAAACTGC
Source organism: Oleiharenicola sp. (assembly GCA_031390295.1). Lineage (GTDB taxonomy): Bacteria > Verrucomicrobiota > Verrucomicrobiia > Opitutales > Opitutaceae > Lacunisphaera. The sequence continues at coordinate 1,097 of JANMTJ010000062.1, read as the reverse complement.
CGGTGCCGATCTGGCTGAGGTAGGCGCCGAAGAGGGGCTTGAGGGTGACCGAGCCCACCTCGAACCGGCCGGCGAGCTCCGCCTGGTAGGACCTCGAGTCACCGAAGGACTGTTCCAGACGCTTGCGGCGGGTCAGCCCGGCGGTGCCCGTCTTGGTCGGATCGGCCAGCACTGCCGCGGGGCTGGCGTTCAGCTCGGCGACGTAGTCGAAGCGGTTCTTGGTCGCCAGGTAGGCCGTGGCCGGGGTGACGGTAAATTCCGCCAGGCCGGTGAGCTTGTTGCTCATCTTGAAATCATTCCAGCCGACATTGACGCGCGCGCGCCAGTGCCGGCCAAGCTTCAGGTTGAGTTCCGCATTGATGGAGTCGAAGGACGACTCCCGGTAGTCGTGCTGGCCGACATAGTTGAAATCCTTGGCCAGCGGCGGGTAGTTGGTGAATCCGAGATTGAGATTGCCGACGTCGACATAGGCCTGCGCCCGGGCCCGGTCGGCCAGGCGGGCGAAGTTTGCCGCGGTCGCGGCCACGTTGACCGCCAGGTTGGGTTTCATGCCGATCAGCGGGTCTTGCATCCGGCTGAAGGTTTCGAAGTCGAGGATGAACGTGGCATTTTCCGTGGCCTTCAGCTCGAAGCTGGCGGCGAGCAACCGGGAATCTCCCCCGCTCGGCTTGGCCCAGGCCAACGCGTTCTCGTAGGCCCCGACCAGGCGCGCGTTGAAGCGGCCGCCCGCCATGGACTCGTTCACGTCCACGTCGGTGCGCCAGAAACTGTCCGTCCCGGCCTGGACTTTCACCTTGGTGAAATCCTTGTCGGTCGGTCGCTTGGTGATGTAGTTCACCGTGCCGCCGGGCGTGATCTGGCCGTAGAGCAGCGAGGCCGGCCCTTTCACCACCTCGACGCGCGTGATGTTGCCGGCGTCCACATAGCGGTTGCCCACAAAACCGTTGCGCTGCGGCGTCACATCGCCGTCAAACCCGCGGATGGAGTAGCGGTTGTTGCCCTGGGTGAATTCCTTCGCGCCGCTGGTCACGCCGGGGGCGAAGGTCACCACATCGAGCAGTTCGAGTGCCCCGATGTCCTCGATGAACTGCTCGGTG
>JANMTJ010000061.1:0-8882 GCA_031390295.1 Oleiharenicola sp. | reverse complement strand
CCTCGATGCCGAAGCGCACGTTCACGCCGTTCATGTCCGCGGTCATCACCCGGCCGCGGATATATGGGCCGGCATGCGGGGGCGTGTCGCTGAGCGAGACCAAGTCGGCGAGGCCATAGGCGTTGACCTTGAGTTCGGCGAACACGACCCGGTCACGCAGCTTCTGCGTCTCACGGTAGTCATAGCTTTTCACCCAGTTCGCGGTCTCGCCGCGGCAGAGGGCGGGGGGCACGGTATTGATCTCGTAGTTCAGGCGGACGAAGGCGCCGCGCATGGGATCGTTGGGGTCGATGGGGGCCGTGCGGAGTACGAGCGGCGTGCCGGTCCGCAGGATCCATTCGCGCTGTCCGGCCATGATGGCGAGCACGAGCACCTGCAGCCCGGCGACGAGGAGGACGAGTTTCGTCTTCATGCGTCACCTCCCCTGGCTTGGCGCATTTTCCTATAAAACATCGCCTCGGCAATGAAGATGCCGCCCAAAACAATGAAGGCCAGGCCGCGCGAGGCCATGCTTTGGAAGAGGTCGAAGTAACGCGCCAGCACCACGGCGCCGAGCAGGAGCGAGCCCAACACGGTCGGGCGCAGCCGGCTGTCCTGGCAGCCGCGCCACATCCACATGATGGCGACGCCGAGCAGCATCAGGTTGAAGGACCACGAGACGAACAGGCCCCAGCCGCGCTGGTTCATGGCGGCGATGCCGAAGCAATAGAGCAGCGCGATAGGCAACAGCCAGTCCTCGCGGTTGATGGTCAGTTCGCGCTGGAGCAGGCTGCGGCGGGCGATCCAACCCCAGCCCATGAGGCCGAGGGCGAAGAGCGACCAGCTGAAGGCGTTGGCCAGGGCCGGGCGGGGGCTGAATTCGCGGACCCAGTTGAGCAGGTCGTCGGCCGCCCGGTGGAAGGAGAGCAGGTAGGCGCAGACGAAGAACGCGCCAAAGCCGAAGAAGGCCATGACGCCCACGCCGTCCGAAAAGTCGGGCCGGTCGGCCTCGGTCAACCGCGCCGCCGCCACGAGCAGCACGGCCCAGGCGAGGGTGGCGGTGAAGGCGTGGGCCCCGCCGCCCCAGTTGACGACATTGACGGCCAGGAGCAGCTGGATGGCGGCGAGGGTGGCGGCCAGGAGCAGGGCCGAGCGCTGTTGCCATGCCAGCGGCAGCAGACCACCGGCGACCAAGACCACGGACCAGAACTCAGGGGTGTGGAAGTCAATGGCCTCGGTGCACCCCCAGACGGCCAGCAGGATGACGGCGAGCAGGCCGTTGGCGACCGAGCGGATGGCCCAGGCCATGGCGAGGGCTCCCAGGGCCCAGAAAAGGAAGCCGTTGGGGTAATGCTCGTCGATGTTGTAGATCTGGGCGACGAGCCAGATGCCCGCGCCGTAGAACATGGTGCCAAGAGCTGCAAGCGCTTCACCAAGCTTGGTCTGCCAGCCGGCCCGCGCCAGCAACCGGATGCCGCCGGCGTGGGCCCCGATGAGGGCCGCAAAGACCAGCGCAAGTTTGCCGAACTTCGGGATCTCGGTCCAATTGTAGGCGAAGAGCAATATGACCCCGAGGCCGATGACAATTGCGCCGGCGGAGGCGAAGACCAGCAAACCCCACGGGACAGCATCAGCGGCGGCGGGCCCCGGCGGCTGGTCATAGCGCTTGCGCAACTGTTCAGCCTGTTCCGGCGACACGAGACCCTCCGCCTTCCAGCGGTCGATCTCGGCCATCAGCCAGCTGATATGCTTGTTCATGGGGTTGGGCGGTCTCTCTGACCGCAGCCAAGCGTTTCCGCCCGCTAGCGGCAATGCTATTGATCCGATACCCCGTCAGGAGATCTCAGAGGATCAGCTCCCAATAACCGACATCGATCCACCGGTCGAATTTCCAGCCGACCTCCTTGAAGTGGGCGATTTTCTGGAAGCCAAGCTTTTCGTGGAGGGCGGTGCTGGCGTCGTTCGGCAAGGCCACCCCGCCGATGATGGCATGGATGCGGGTGTTCCGGTACCGATCGATCAGCGCGCTATAGAGTCTTTTGCCCAGGCCGCGCCCTGTGGCGGTCGGGTCGAGATAGACGGTGGCTTCGACGGAAAAGCGGTAGGAGCAGCGGGATTTCCATTTGCCGGCATAGGCGTAACCCAGCACCCGGCCGCTTTCCTCCCACACGAACCACGGATTGCCATCCGCCAGGGTCTCGGTGATGCGTCGTGCCATTTCCTCCACCGGCAGGGCCTCCTCCTCGAAGGTCACGACGGTGTTCAGGATGTAGTGATTGTAGATGCCGGCGATGGCAGCGGCATCGGCAGGGGTGGCGGCGCGGAGCATGGCGAACTAAGTAAGGCCGGTGCAGCATGCCTCAAGCCAAACCCGGCCGGACTTGGACACAGTTGACCTGATTATTGGGCCATGAGCGCAGTTTCAGCCGCCACGAGTCCGTCGGCCTTGGCCCGGACGGTGATGGCGCCGGGCAGGCCGGGCTTGGTGCGGACGATGACCAACGCGAGCCCATTGTACGCCGCCCGCTCCTTCGCCTGGAATGACTCAAAGCTCGTCGCGTCGCCGTTGTCAGTCGCGACGATTTCACCCGGACCGGAGAGCTCGAAGCTCACGCGGTTTTTGGCCTGTGGCACCAGTTGGCCACTTTGGTCCGTGATGCGCGCGGTGATGAATGAGAGGTCCTGACCATCGGCCCGCAGCTTTGCGCGGTCGGCAGCGAGGGTCAGTTTGGCGGCGGAGCCGGCCGTGCGCTGGGCGTCCTCGGCCCACCTGGCACCGGCCTTGTAGGAGATGACCTTCAGTTCACCGGGGGCATACTTCACGTCGTCCCAGCGGATCCGCCAGGCATCGGGCGCTTTCTTTTTGCGACCGAGCGACTGGCCGTTGAGGAACAGTTCGGCCTCGTCGCCGGAGGTGTAGACGTGCACCGGCGTGACCTGCCCGACGCGCTCGGGCCACGTCCAGTGCGGCAGCAGATGCGCCATCGGATGATCGGGCCGCCAACGCGATTGATAGAGATAGTAGCGGTCCTTGGGGAAACCGGCGAGGTCAACAATGCCGAAGTAGGAGCTGCGCGACGGCACGGCCATCCGGCCCATTTCGGCCAGTTCCTTTTCCGCGCGGGCCTTCGCGGCGGGATCGGAGAAGTTGAGCAGGATGGTGGAATCGGAACTGTAGGGCGTGGGCTCGCCGAGGTAATCGAAGCCGGTCCAGACGAATTCGCCGGCGTAGCCCGCGGCTCCGGCGGCGGCGCGCCACTCGGTTTCGGGCGTGGTCGCCCAGGGCGTGGCCGTGAGGTCGTAGGAACTGACCTGGAAGTTCGCCCGGCTGGCAGGGTCGAGCTTGTCGTCGCTCACGGGGAAGAAGTATTCGCCGCGCGAGCTGATGGTGGAGGCGGTCTCGGCGCCGAAGAGCGGGACGGCCGGGTTGATGGTGCGGAACTTCGCATACTCTTCCACGCGGTAATTGTAGCCCACCGCATCCACGGCGTGTTGGATGCCGTTGTAGCCGCTCGACTCGGCGTTGAAGCCGGCGCTGATCGGACGGGTGCGGTCCTCCTCCCGCACGATGCCGGCGAGGTGCGCCGCGAGCTTCCAGGCCTGCTGGCCGTCCTCGCCCCACTGTTCGTTGATTTCGTTGCCGATGCTCCAGATCACCACGCTCGGGTGGTTGCGATCGCGGCGGACCAGCGCGCGGAGGTCGGCCTCGTGCCACTCGGGAAAGAGGAGGTGGTAGTCCTGGCGGTTCTTGCCCTTGGCCCAGCAGTCAAAGGCCTCGTCCATCACGAGAAAGCCCAGCCGGTCGCACAGGTCGAGCAGCTCGGGGGCGGGCGGGTTGTGGCTGGTGCGGATGGCGTTGCAGCCCATCGCGCGCAGGATCTCGAGCTGGCGCTCGAGGGCGCGGACATTGATGGCCGTGCCGAGCGCGCCGAGGTCATGATGGTTGCACACGCCGTTGAGCGGCACGCGCTCGCCGTTGAGCAGGAAGCCGCGGTCGGCGGTCAAGGCGATCGTGCGGATGCCGAAGGGCGTGTCGTAGCGGTCAATCACCCGGCCGTCCTGAGTAACGGTGGTGACGGCGATGTAACGCTGTGGTTGGGCGATGCTCCAGAGCCGGGGCTGCGGCACGACGAGGTTTTGCGTGGCGGAGGCCGAGCGCTGTGCGGCGACAGTGACCACCAACGGCTGGCTGGTGGCGACCGCCTCGCCGGATTTCAGCCCGGCGGGATCGAGGGCGAAGATCTGGGTGCTGAGGCTGACCTTGGCCGGGGTCGCCGTCTCATTGCCGGTGAGGACATTGACGCTGACGTGCGCCGCATCGGCCGTGATCTGCGGGGTGGTGACAAACGTGCCCCAATGCGCGATGTGCACCGGGGAGGTCTTCACCAGCCAGACGTTGCGGTAGATGCCGCCGCCGGGATACCAGCGCGAGGACTCGGGCGGATTGTCGAGACGGATCGCGATCACGTTGTCGGCGCCCGGCTTGAGCCAGGGCGTGAGGTCGAGCTGATAGGAGGCGTAGCCGTAGGGCCAGCCACCGACAAACTGGCCGTTGAGCCAGACGGCGGAGTTGGCCATGGCCCCGTCGATCTCGAGGGTGACACGCCGGCCGGCGTCGCCCGCCGGAACGGCAAAGTGTTTCCGATACCAGGCGGCGCCCCACCACGGGAGCTTGCCGGTGTCGTTCGGGTATTCCTGCTTGAACGGGCCCTCGATGCCCCAGTCGTGCGGCAGGTTGAGTTCGCGCCAGCCGCTGTCGTCGAAGCCGGGTTGCACGTGGCTCAGGTCGCCGTTCAGGTTGCCGGCCGGACGGACCGGGCGCGGCGAGGTCACACCCAACAGGTCCGCGGCCGTGGGCAGCAGCCACGCCTTGATGGACGCGTAATCCAACTGTGACGCGACCCACTGCGGGTCGCTCTTGCTGAACCGCCAGCCGGTGTTGAAGGAAATCCGCTCACGGGGCGGAGTGTCGGCGGCGAGGCCAAGGACCGGGAGAACGAAAAGCAGGGCGGCAAGACGGAAGAACAGGCGCATAACGAATGGGGGTTTGCCCCGAGGATGTGGCGAAGACAGCGGATGACGAGACAGACTCCGCACCGTCCACTGGCTTTTACTCCTCAGAAATTGCCTAGACCAAGGACATAGGCCAAAGCCCGTTCAGGGCTTTGGGGCGAGGTGCCCCTTGGCCACGGCCTCGTCGATCATGCGCGAGGCGTATTCCCAGATGGTCTGCGAGCCTTCAGCGACATGGGCGTTGCGGGCATAGACGCGGTCGTGGGTGACGCCGTGCTTTTGCCAGGCGTAGCCCTCGGTGAGGCAATTGAGCAGCATCGGATGGAAGCGGTCGCAGGCGGCGGCGAAGCGGGCCTCGGGGGTTGCCCGCTCCTCGAATTCATCCCACAGCGCGCGGAACTCGGCCGTCTGATCGGGGGGCAGCAGGCCGAATATGCGGGTGGCGGCCTTCGCCTCGCGCTCGTGCTGGTCGGCCATGTTCTTGGTGTCGTAGGCGAAGGTGTCGCCGGCGTCGATTTCCACCAGGTCATGGATCAACACCATCTTGAGGATGCGCAGGACATCGAGCGGCTGGTGGTTGGAGTGCTCGGCCAGCACGATGATCATCAAAGCGAAATGCCAGGAGTGCTCGGCGCTGTTCTCGGCGCGCCGGCTCTGGGTGGTGATGGTCTGGCGGAAGATTTCCTTCAGTTTGTCCACCTCGATGATGAACGCGATCTGGCGGTGAAGCCGCTCGGCGGGGGAGAGGTTCATGGTAGCAAATATGGGGCGAGGATTTTGGTCCAGATGGCATAGCCGGCGGGCTTCATGTGCAGCTGGTCGTCCTGGAAAAGCTCGGGACGAATCCGGCCCTCCATGTCGAGCATGGGGGTGTACACGTCGACAAACGTGCAACGCGGATCGCTGGCACAGTCGGCGGCGATCAGCCGGTTGGCCTCGCGCATCTGGGCGTGAACGCGCGCGCGGGACAGGGTGAGGTTGATGGAGAGATAGATCAACCGGGTGGCCGGGAGGTTCGCGTGAAGCTTGGTCCGGAAGGCCTTGAAGTCCGCGGCCACGGCTTCCGGTGACTTTCCCGCCCAGATGTCGTTGGTGCCGGCGAACAGGACGACCAGCCGCGGGTGGTAGGGGATGACAATGCGATCGGCGTAGAACACGCTGTCGGCCAGTTCGGAGCCACCGAAGCCGCGGTTGATCGTGGTCACGTCCGGAAAATCCTGCCCGAGGGTTGTCCACAGGCGGATGGAAGAGCTGCCGACGAACACGACGGCGTTCGGCGTCGGCGGGTGGGCGGCGTCGGCGGTGGTGAACCGGTTGATGTCTGCGGCCCATTTGTCGGGGGTGGCAAACGCGGTGGACGCGAGCAGCAGCGAGAGGGTGAATACCAGGGAACGGGGCAGGGCAGGGAGGCTCACGTGGGTGAGTGAGCACGAGATGAATCACCGGCGCAATCCGCGAGTCGGCGGTGCTGTTTGCGAAGTGCAGTGAGATGGCTATATCACACCGCCATGTCCCAACTGCACACTCCGCTCCGGGTCGGCGCCCTCACGCTGCCGAACCGCATCATCATGGCGCCGCTCACCCGGTGCCGGGCCGGCGCCGGTCGCGTTCCGACCGGCCTGATGGCCGAGTATTATATGCAGCGCGCGTCGGCCGGGCTCATCCTGTCGGAAGCGACCGCGGTGGATCCGATGGGAGTGGGCTATGCGGACACCCCGGGCATCTGGACGGAGGCCCAGGTGGCCGGCTGGAAGAAAATCACCGCGGCCGTCCACCAAGCCGGTGGCCGGATGTTTCTCCAGCTCTGGCACGTGGGCCGGATCTCTGATCCGTATTTTCTCAACGGGGCGCAGCCCGTCTCGGCCAGCGCGATCGCCGCGACCGGCCACGTCAGCGGGTTGCGTCCGATGCGGCCGTTTGTCGTGCCGCGGGCGCTGGAACTCGACGAGATTTCCGGCGTGGTCGCCGCCTACCGGCGGGGGGCAGAGAACGCCCTGCGCGCCGGGTTTGATGGCGTCGAGGTGCACGGGGCCAATGGTTACCTGCTCGACCAGTTTCTGCAGGACGGGTCCAATGTGCGCACCGATGCATACGGTGGTTCCATTGCGAACCGCGCGCGCCTGGCCCTCGAGGTCACGGATGCCGCGATTGCGGTCTGGGGCGCCGATCGGGTGGGCTACCATATGGCCCCGCGCGGCAGCTCACACGGCATCAATGACAGCGATCCGGCGGCGACCTTTGGTTATCTGGCCGCCGAACTGGGCCGGCGGAAGATCGCGTTTCTCTGTGCCCGCGAGGCCAGGGACGCAGCGTGGCTCGCGCCGAAACTGAAGCGCGCCTTTGGCGGCGTGTACATCGCCAACGATGGTTTTACCGCCGAGTCGGGGAAGGCCGCTGTGGGGACGGGGGAGGTTGACGCCATCGCCTGGGGCAAACTCTTCATCGCCAACCCGGACCTGCCAAGACGGCTGCAAATCGGCGCTCCGCTTAATACTCCGGTGCCGGAGACATTCTACGGCGGTGATGGCCGGGGTTACACCGATTATCCCACGCTGGCAGCCTGAGGGTCCGGCCCCGGGAATAATTTACCAGCAGCGCTGACTGTCCGCACCGGTTGTCATAATAACTCCCTCCGACTGGTCGGAATTATCGCCTGCGGGATTGCCTTTTCGGTCCGGGAGCTGCTTTTTTGGCAGTCTCCATGAAAATCCTCGTCGCCGACAAGATCTCACCCAAAGGAGTCGCCTTCCTGCGTGCGCAGAAGGGCTTTGAAGTAGTTGAGGCCTACGGCTCGTCTCCGGCCAGGGTGCTGGAACTGGTGAAGGACGTGCACGCAATCGCGGTCCGCTCCGAGACCAAGATCACCGCCGAGGTGTTTGCCGCCGCGCCCCTGTTGAAGGTCGTGGGCCGCGCCGGCGTGGGCGTGGACAATGTCGACGTGGACGCCGCCACCGAGCGCGGGGTCATCGTGATGAACACCCCGTCGGGCAACACCATCGCGACGGCCGAGCTCACCTTCACGCATATCCTCTGCGGGGCCCGGCCTGTACCACAGGCCGCTGCGTCCATGCGCGATGGCAAGTGGGACCGGAAGAGCTTCTCCGGCATCGAACTTTTCAAGAAGACGCTGGGCATCGTCGGTCTTGGTCGCATCGGCACCGAGGTGGCGAAGCGCGCCCAGGCCTTCGGCATGAACGTCGTGGCCTTCGATCCCTACCTGGCGCCCAGCCGCGCCAAGGCCATGCAGATCGAGGCCCTCACCCTCGACGAACTCCTAGCCAGGGCGGACTACATCACGGTCCACATGCCCCTGACTGAGCAGACCCAGTACATGATCGACGAGGCCGCGCTGGCGAAATGCAAGAAGGGCGTCCGGCTCTTCAACTGCGCCCGCGGCGGCATCATCAAGGAGGCCGCCCTTATCGCCGCCCTCAAGTCCGGGCAGGTCGCCGCGGCCGGTCTCGACGTCTTTGAAGAGGAGCCCCTGGCCGCCGACAGCGAGCTGCGCAAGCTGCCCAACGTCTCCCTCACGCCGCACCTCGGGGCCTCGACCGCCGAGGCGCAGGACGCCGTGGGCGTGGAGGTCGCCGAGCAGATCGCCGACGTGCTGAGCGGCGGCGTCATCCGCAACGCCGTCAACATGCCCGCGATGGACGCCGCCGCGCTGAAGATCCTCGGACCCTACCTCGAGCTCGGCACCAAGCTCGGCACGCTCGTGCAGCAGATCTCGCCGCCGCAGATCGCCACGCTGCGCGTCACCTATTGGGGCAAGATGGTGGACCTCGACGCCAACGCCGTCACACGCGCCATCCTTCGCGGTTATCTTCGCCGGATCAGCGGCGAGGGCGTGAACTACGTCAACGCCCCGCTGGCGCTGGAGCGCTTGGGAG
>JANMTJ010000682.1:0-3583 GCA_031390295.1 Oleiharenicola sp. | reverse complement strand
GGTTTCCGAGGCGTGGAGGAAGCCGACGCGGTCGCGGTTGACGGCGCCGAGCATCATGACGAGCCCGGCGAGTTCGAGCAGCGCCTCGCGCTTGGACTGGGCGCCGGAGCCGAACTGGAGGCTGACGCTGTCCTCGAACAGCAGCAGCAGGGAGACCTCGCGCTCCTCGATGAACTTCTTGCGGTAGGGTTCGCCGAGCCGGGCGGTGACGTTCCAGTCGATGTCGCGGATGTCGTCGCCGAAGGTGTACTTGACGACCTGATCGAACTCCATGCCGCGGCCGCGGAAGGCGGAGCGGTATTCGCCGCTGAGCACGTTCTCCACCGCATGGCGCACGCGCCACTCGAGCTGCTTGAGCAGCGCGAGCTGGGAGGTCACCAGGGAAGCGGGCGTTTGAACGGGAGCGGGCATCTGGATCGTTCTCTTAATCGTCTTCGTGTTTCGTTCTCTCGGAGAGAAGGAGCAGGAGAATGAGAACGATTATACCTTGGCCGGGACAGGGGTGCGGATGAGGACCTGGTCGAGCACCTTGTCGGTGGAGAGACCCTCGGCCTCCGCCTCATAGGTAAGGCCGACCCGGTGGCGCAGGGCATCGTGGAAAAGCTCCTGCACGAGGGCGGGCGAAAGGTAGTCGGAGCCGCGGAGCCAGGCGAGGGCGCGGCCGGCCTGGAAAAGCGCGAGCGAGGCGCGGGGGGAGGCGCCGAAATTGAGGAGGCGCTTGGCGCCGCCGCCGGTGCCCTCGGCCTGCGCGGCGAGGTCGCGCGAGCTGCGGACGAGGGTGAGGATGTAGGCCTGCACGGCGGGGGCGACATGGATGGCGTCGACCTGGGTGCGGAGGGCGAGGAGTTCCTCGCCACTGGAGACGGCCTTGAGCACGGGCTGCGAGGTGACCTGGCCCCACTTCTCCATCATCAGGGACTCCTCGGCGGCGGACGGGTAGTCGACGAGGAGCTTGAAGAGGAAGCGGTCGGTCTGCGCCTCGGGGAGCGGATAGGTGCCCTCCTGCTCGACGGGATTCTGCGTGGCCATCACGAAAAAGGGCTTGGGCAGGATGTGCGAGCCGCCGCCGATGGTGACCTGCCGTTCCTGCATGGCCTCGAGGAGGGCCGACTGGACCTTGGCGGGGGCGCGGTTGATTTCGTCGGCGAGGACGAGGTTGGCGAAGATCGGGCCCTTGTGGGTGGTGAAGCCGCCGTCCTTGGGCGAGAAGATCATGGTGCCGACGACGTCGCTGGGCAGAAGGTCGGGGGTGAACTGGATGCGCTCGAACTGCACCCCGATGGCGGTGCCGAGGGACCGGATGAGGAGGGTCTTGGCGAGACCGGGCATGCCCTCGAGCAGGACGTGGCCGTTGGCCAGCAGGGCGACGAGCATGCGCTCAATCACGGCATCTTGGCCGATTACAGCCTGGCCAATTTCGTTGCGGAGTTTCTTGGACCAATCAGGACCGGTGATCATAGGGAAGGGAGGAGTGAAAGTGAAGGGGGAGGTCTTGCCTGTGACAAGTGAAGAGCTGGGAGCAGATGAGACTGCCGAAGTGACAGAGAGTTCAGAAGTTAGCCACGAAAAGCCGCCAAAAGGCACAATAACCAAGGCAGGCTGGATGGGCTCGCTGACCGATCCTTTTTCGTGTCTTTTTGTGACTCTTTGTGGCTAAACCATCCATGGCCGATTTTCCCGACATCGTGGAAGCGTCGCTGCGGGCGCGATTTGTCTCATTGGGCGTACAGCCCGGTGAGGTGGAGGAGCATTTTATCCGGGGAGCCGGGGCCGGCGGGCAGAAAATCAACAAAACCTCCTCCACGGTGCGCGTGAAACACCTGCCGACCGGGGTGGAGGTGAGGTGCCAGCGCGAGCGCAACCAGTCGGTCAACCGGTTGCTCGCCTGGGTCGAACTGGCAGACAAACTGGAATGGCACCGGCAGATGTCGGCCAACCAGGCCCGGGGTGCCCGTGAACTGGTCCGCCGGCAAAAACGCCAGAAATCCCGCGGTCAGAAAGCCCGGATGATCGAAGGCAAGAAGCACCGGGCGAAAATCAAGTCGAAGCGGCGGGGCGGCTACGACGATTAACACCCGCGGCTAACCCCTCGAGAAGGCCGCGACCGCGATCAACACGCCGGCCACGAGCACGAGGTTGGCGAGCCAGCCGAGGTTTTTCTCCAGCCATTCGGGCGGCTGCTCCAGCTGGGAACTGAGGTTGTCGTCGCCGGATTTGCGCTCATCCCGCTGGTGCTCCTTGCGCCGGGCGGAATCGCGGCGGAAGTTGCGCGCAAAACCGCGCATCACCAGGCCGAGCATGACGAGGCAGACGCCGAGACCCAGCAGGGCGTCGCGACTGATGAGGGTGTGGTTCATGGTGGGCTGACGAGGAAAAAGTAAAGCTGGTTGGCCACGGATTACACGGATGAACACGGATGCAAGACAACCATACTCCCATGAATGTCATTCTGATCCCGCAATGGCGGGAGAAGAATCCAGTCTGGTGGCCGGTAGTCGCGGATCATTCTGGATCCTTCGCACGGCTGAGGATGACATGGGTCGGTGATTTATCCGTGCCATCCGTGGCTAATGCGTTTCAACAGTATCGCCCACGTGGATCGTGCCCCGCTTGGTCTCGTGGATGAGGTTTACGCCGAAATACAGCTCGGTGGGATCGGCCGGGTTGCGGCGGAAGGTGGCCATGGTTTTCAGCGGCTCCTTGCCGCGCTCACCGGACAGCTGGTCGGTGGTCGTGACGATGCAGCGGACGGATTTGCCGGCGCTGCGAAAGACCGAGTGTCCAATCCGCAAGCTTGGCCAAGTGTCTTCGGCAAACGCTTCGCAGTCGGCGACGATTATGTTCGGCCGGAAGCGGTCCATCGGGATGGGCTCGCCGTGGTTTTCCTTGATGCGATCGTTAAGGTGCGCGAGTGAAGCCTCGCTGATGACGAGAAAGGGCGCGGCATCGGCAAAGGTGAACAGGTCCCCGGGCCGGGCGGCGGACTTGAGGATGGGCCGGGAGAATTTCTCGCCGATGCGCACGAGGTGGCAGGGCAGGCCGAGGAAATCACTCAGCCATCCCGCAACGGCGGAACCGCAATCCTCGGCCTGCAGGCCCTCGCTTTTCCAGACGCTGACAGTGCGGAGCGGGGCGTCCGGATCCGAGGCGGTCGGCACGGCCACGCGGCCGGTGCCGTCGGCGGAGAGGGTGAGCGTGCCGGGGGACAGCCGGGCGTCGATGAGGGCCATGCGGGGGGCGGTGCGCTGGGTCAGGAATTTGCCCGTGGCGTCAACCACGAGGAAACGCCGGTCGCCGACAAAGCCCAGCGCATCGAGTTCAGCAGTCGGCACGGCGTGGCCGCGCAGGGACTTCACGGGATAGAGGAACAGGCCGGTGACGTGCATGAAAGATAAAACAGAGTGAACCGCTAATTGACGCTAATCTTCGCTAATGGAAACCCTGAATCCCATGCATGAGCTGTAGTCTGGATTAGCGCGGATGAGCGAAGATTAGCGGTTAACTGGATTGCTTCCGTTGGTAATTGACGAGGTAGAGCGAGGGGTTCTGGCCGGTGTGGAATTTCTCGGGGCGAATACCGCCC
>JANMTJ010000701.1:0-7737 GCA_031390295.1 Oleiharenicola sp. | reverse complement strand
CTGCTCCGTCAGGATGCGGTTGAGCAGGGTGGTTTTGCCGGCGCCGAGGAAGCCGGTGAGGACTGTGACAGGAATGGGAGCAGGCATGAAAGTGAGCAGTAAGGAGTGAGCAGATTAGCGCAGGCGTCAAACTGGGGTTTGCAACCCGGGGGCGGAAGGCTGGCGGCCTTCGGGCGGGGAGCGATGGACGAACCACCAGAACCACAGTGTGCCGAGTCCGCCACACAGCGCCGCCCCGATGAAATTGGCCTGGGGGCTGACGCTCCACAGCCAGGCGCCGAGAAACGAGCCGGTGGTCACGACGCAGTCACGGATGAAATAGTAGGCGCCGTAGGAGCGGGCGCGGAATTCCGGCACGGCTTGGGCGATGATGAGCGCCTTGCGGGCCGGTTCGCCAAACTCCTTCAGGCCGCGCACGACGAAGGCGGCGACCAGCCAGCCGAAACTGTCGGCCCAGAGAAGGGAGACCGGGAACAGGGTGAAAAAGACAAAGGTCGCGACCACGAACGGGCGCTGGCCGTGTTTGTCCGCCAGATGCGCCACGGGGATGTAGCAGACCATGGCCGTCACCATTTCGATGGCCACCAGCAGGCCGAATTGCTGCGCCGTCACCCCGGCGTGGTTCATGGCCCACAGGATGACGAAGGCGTAGGGGATGCGTTCACAGAAGCGGATGAGAATGTCGCTGATCAGCAGCTCGCGCAGCGTCGGGCTGAAGGACCTGACCACCCCTGCAAATCCGATGGCCGGTCGGGTGGCCGCGGGCGGGGCTTCCGCAGCCGGGTCGGTGATGAACCATTGAAAGAGGGCCGTGGCCAGGCTGAGCGCGATGCAGCCGAGGAGGGCAAAGTGGATGCCTTGGGCCCAGCCGAAGCGAGTGATCAGCCAGCCACCGATCAAGGGACCGACCAGCATCGGAATCCGCCGGACCATCGACTGCACGCCGACGCCCATCGTGTGCTGCCGCCGGTCGAGCGACGTGGCGATGACGCTGAACGTCGCCGGCAGCGACAACGTACTCCACGCCAGGAACAGAAACGCGCCCAACAGGAGCGCCAGCCAATGCTGCCACAGCAGTACGATCACGTACCCCGCCAAGGAGAGCGCGTTGAACAACAGCAGGGAGCGCCGCTGGCCCCAGCGGTCAGTCAGCCACCCGCCCGGCCAGGCGTAAACGGCGCCGAGCAGGGTTTGCAACGCATCGAACAGGCCGATGATAAACACGCCGGCCCCCAGGGTTTCGAGATACTTGGGCGCGAAGCCGAGCCAGAGCCTCTCCCCCGTCAGCGCCAAAACGAGCGCGCCGAGCAGCAGCGAGGTGTTGCGCCGCAACGCCAGGAACTCGGAAATACCGCGGCCGGTCATGGCCGCGAGCACTAGGTGGCACCCGTGCCAGCGTCAATGGCCGGTGCGTGGAAGGAATGGGGGGTTGCCTGCAACAACAGGGTGACTATCATTCAGACATGTTCTCCCGTATCTTGCTCTCCAGCGTATTACTGGGGTCAACCGCTGCCGCTCCGCTGGACCACGGCCGCATCGAACAGCTTACCGGCCTGAAAGGCGCGTGGAACGCCGCCGAGGGCGTCTTCAAGGTCACTCAACCGCGCAATGACCTGCCGGTGAGAGTGGACGGCTGGACGATGCCGCCGTTCATGGGCCTGACCACGTGGGCGGGATTCATCGCCGGCACAAAGACCGAAGCAATGGTCGCAGGGGACCTGGTGCTGTTGGAGGACGAGGTGAATCCGGTGATGTCGGCGGCGCTGGACGCCGGGCTGAGCGTCACGGCGCTGCACAACCATTTCTTCTTCGACGAGCCGAAGGTCTATTTCATGCACATCGGTGGCGAGGGCCCGCTGGACAGGCTGGCCGGTGGCGTGAAGGCCGCGCTGGCGAAACAGAAGGAAATCCGCGCCGTGCATCCGCAGCCCGGGCGGATGTTCGGTTCGGCCTTTGCCCCCAAGGCCAATGCGATTACCGGACAGGTCATCGACGATATCCTCGGCACAAAGGGCCAGGCCAAGGATGGGATGTTCAAGGTTGTCATCGGGCGGAGTGCCAGGCTGGCGTGCGGCTGCGAAATGACCAAGGACATGGGCGTGAACACCTGGGCCGCATTTGCCGGCACCGACGACAACTCGGTCGTGGACGGTGATTTTGCGGTGCTGGAGGACGAGTTGCAGCCCGTGCTGAAAAGCTTGCGGGCGGAGGGCATCAACATCGTGGCCATCCACCACCACATGACGCACGAGGAGCCACGCATCCTGTTCCTGCACTATTGGGGCCGGGGGCCGGTGAGCGCGCTGGCAGGCAGCTTGAAGAAATCCCTCGCCGCTCAGACTGAGGGGAAATGAAACCTGTGGAAACCCGCAAAGCCCTTCTGCTCATGACAACTCTGCTCAATGCCGCCGCTTTCGGAGCGACGGTTAATTTCGACGATATGAAACCGGGCGTGTCCCCTGCGGGCTGGACCGCCACGAAGACCGGTTCAGGCGAAGCCCGCTGGACGGTCGAGAGAGACGACTCCGCCCCGAGCAAACCAAACGTGCTCAATCAATCGGGAGAGGCGACCTACCCGATCTGCATCAAGCACGAACCGAGCCTCAAGGACGGTTTCGTCGAGGTGAAGTTCAAGCCCGTCGCCGGCAGCAAGGATCAGGCTGGCGGGGTCATCTGGCGGTGTCACGACGCCGACAACTACTATGTCGCCCGGGCCAACGCATTGGAGGACAATGTCACCATCTATCACACTATCGGGGGACGGCGCGTGGCCTTCAAAAACGTGGACCGCAAGGTCACGGGTGGCGTGTGGCACACCCTGCGAGTCGATTTCCAAGGGGACCATTTCACCGTCACCTTCGATGGCGAGAAGGTCATCGATGCCACCGACGGTAGTTTTGCCAACGCCGGCAAAGTCGGCGTGTGGACCAAGGCCGACAGTGTAACGCTCTTCGACGATTTCAGCTACGGTGCCAACCCGCCATGAGACGTTTGATCCCCGGCATGGCTTTTCTTGGTCTGTGCGGCTCGCTCGCCGCCGGGACCCTCACCTTGGAACGAACCATTCCGCTCCCACAGGTGGAGGGCCGCATTGATCATTTCAGCCTAGATCCGGCCGGAGCCCGCCTGTTCGTGGCTGCCTTGGGCAACAATACCATCGAGGTCGTGGACCTGAAAGAAGGCCGGGTCGTTCGTTCGCTGTCGGGATTCGCCGAGCCGCAGGGGGTCCTTTTTCTGCCCGAATTGAACCGCCTGTTTGTGGCTGGCGGTGGCGATGGAACCTTGCGGATACTTAACGGCAGCACCTGCTTTTTCACTGGGGATATTCTTTATCTCGCCGTGCCCCGTCGCGGCAATCAACCGGCTGAAATACACTGCTACCGTGTTGAATCGTGACACTACCGTGTCTGCGGCGCACGAAGTTCGCTTTGCATCCCGGCGGAGATCCCTTGTGCTTCGGGCATGAGCGACCTGCCGCCGTTGCCGACCGACCCGACACCCGGGCTCTACCGCCACTACAAGGGAAAGGATTACCGCGTGATCGGGGTGGCGCGGCACACGGAGACGGAGGAACCGCTGGTCGTCTACCAGGCGCTCTACGGCGAGCGTGGCCTGTGGGTGCGGCCGGCGGCCATGTTCAACGAAACGGTCGAGGCCGAGGGGCGACGCGTGCCGCGGTTCGCCCGGGTGGGAGACTAGGCCGGGGCACCCGGCCCGGTCTCGCGGAGGATCTGCGCGCCGCTCTTGGCAACCACGGCGGCGATGATGCTGCCGACGATCAGGTCGGGCCAGCGCGAGCCGGTGGCCCAGACCAGCAACCCGGCCACGATCACCCCGGCGTTGGCGATGACGTCGCTGCGCGAGAAAATCCAGCTGGCCCGCATGTGCGCCTCGCCGTCCCGGTGCTTGCTGAGCAGCGACAGGCACCAGGCGTTTGCGACCAGCGCCACCGAGGCGATGATCATCATCAGCTGCGATTGCGGATCGCTGCCGTAGACGGCCCGGCGGGCCACGTCTCCGAGAATGGTCAAGGCCAGCACGAGTTGGAAAAAGCCGCTCCACCGCGCCGCCCGCTGCTTGATGGACGCGGCCTTCCCGATGGCGGCCAGCACCACCCCGTACACCAAGGCGTCGGCCAGCATGTCCAGCGAATCCGCGATGACACCGGAGGATTGCGCGAAGAGGCCCACGACGAACTCCGCGACAAACATCACGCCGTTGATCGCGAACACGGTAAGCAGCACCTTGCGTTGTTCCCCGTTGCGCGCTTCGAAATGGCAGTCGCAGTCGCTCATGGCTGGTGGAACGCAGACTGCGCCGGTTTGGGTGGCCCTGGCAAGGCACCGATTGACGGTGACGGGTCAATACCGGCAGACCGCGGACTGGAGCGGTTAATTCATGGCTCGATTTCCGGGGGTTCGGTCTCGCGGTGGAACATGCGGTAGAGGGCGGGCAGCACGACGAGGGTGAGCAGGGTGGAACTGACGATGCCGCCGATGACGACGGTCGCCAGCGGACGCTGCACCTCGGCGCCGGCGCCGGTGGCGATGGCCATGGGCACGAAACCGAGACTCGCCACGAGAGCGGTCATCAACACCGGTCGCAGACGTGTGAGACAGCCTTCTTCGACGGCTTCGTCAATGGGTTTCCCCTCTTCGCGCAACGAGCGGATGCAGGAGATCATCACCAGACCGTTGAGCACGGCCACGCCCGAGAGCGCGATGAAACCGACACCCGTCGAGATGGAGAGCGGGATTTCCCGCAACCAGAGCGCCGCGATGCCGCCGGTCAAAGCGAGCGGCACGCCGGTGAAGACGAGCAAGGCATCCTTCGCGTTGCCGAAGCTCATGAAGAGCAGGCCAAAAATCAGGACGAGGGCGACGGGCACCACGAGCTGAAGCCGCTTGCTGGCGGAGATGAGCTGCTCGAAGGTACCGCCGTATTCCAGCCAGTAGCCGGCGGGCACCTTGACGGTGTCGCGCACGCGCTGCTGCGCCTCGGCCACGAAGCCGCCGAGGTCGCGCCCCCGCACATTGGCGGTGACGACGACGCGGCGCTTGCCGTTCTCCCGGCTGATCTGGTTGGGACCGGGGGCAATCTCGAGGGTGGCGACTTCGCGCAACGGGATGAAGGACATCGGAGCTTTCGCTCCGACCACCCGGCCGCCGCTGCGCAGCACGGCAGGCAGCACCCGGGCCTCGTCGTCATCGAGCTTGGGCAACGGCACGGGCAGGTTGCCGAGCGCATCGAGGTTGGTGCGCAGGTTTTCCGGCAGGCGCACGACCAGGTCGAAGCGGCGGTCGCCTTCGAAGACCTGACCGACCGTCGAACCGCCGAGTGCGGTCGAGACGATGGCCTGCACCTCGTCCACGGTCAGGCCGTAGCGGGCGATGGCCTCGCGATTGAGGTGGACGGTGAGCAACGGCAATCCGGTGGTCTGCTCGATCTTCACATCGGCGGAACCGGAAACGTTTTCGAGGGTGGCCTCCACCTGCCGGCCCACTTCGTTCATCACGTCGAGGTCATCGCCGTAGACTTTCACGGCGACATCCGAGCGCACGCCGGAAATGAGCTCGTTGAAACGCATCTGGATCGGCTGGGTGAACTCGTAGTTGTTGCCGGGGACTTTTTCCACGGCGTCGTGCAGGGCGGCGACGAGGCCGGCCTTGCTGCGGGTCGGGTCGGGCCACTGGTCGCGCGGCTTCAGCATGACAAAGGTGTCGCAGACACTCGGCGGCATGGGGTCGGTGGCGACTTCGGCGGTGCCGATCTTGGCGAAGACCCGGTCCACTTCGGGGAAGGCCTTCACGACGGCCTCGACATCGGCCTGCATCTTGAGGGCCTGGGTGAGACTGGTGCCGGGGATGCGCAGGGCGTGCAGGGCGATGTCGCCCTCGTCGAGGCTGGGAATGAATTCCGTGCCCATCTTCGAGGCGGCGATGCCGGCCAGAGCGATCAGGACGACGGCGGCGACGGCGGCAGCCGGGCGGACGGACAGGGCGAAGCGCAGGATCGGGCGGTAAAGCGCCTTCGCGGCGCGGATCGCGATGTTGTCCTTCTCCGAGACCTTGCCGGTGACGAAGATCGCCACGGCGGCGGGCACGAAGGTGACCGACAGGATCATCGCACCGAGCAGGGCGGTGACCACGGTGAACGCCATCGGGTGAAACATTTTCCCCTCCACGCCCGTGAGGGCAAAGATCGGAATATAGACGACCGTGATGATGAACACGCCGAAGATCGACGGGGCAATGACCTCGGCCGTGGCCGTGGCGGAGAGCGAGAAACGCTCGGGTTTGGTGAGCAGCCGGTTGAGTCGGTGCTGTTCGTGGCCGAAGCGCCGGAGACAGTTTTCGATGATGATGACGGCGCCGTCCACGATCAGGCCGAAGTCGAGCGCGCCCAGGCTCATCAGGTTGCCCGACACCCGGTGGGCCACCATGCCGGTGATCGCGAACAGCATGGCGAGCGGAATGACCGCCGCCGTGATGAGCGCGGCCCGGATATTGCCCAGCAGGAGGAAGAGGATGGCAATGACGAGCAACGCTCCCTCCACGAGGTTCGTCCGTACCGTGGCGATAGTGCGGTCCACCAGCGCGGTGCGATCGTAGACGGCGGTGGCGACCACGCCTTGCGGGAGGCTGCGGTTGACCTCCGCGAGCTTCGCGGCGACGCGCGTGGCGACCTGGCGGGAGTTTTCTCCGATCAGCATGAAGACGGTGCCGAGCACGATCTCCCGGCCGTTCTCCGTGGCGGCGCCGGTGCGCAACTCCTCGCCAAGGAGGACATCGGCTACGTCGCGCACGCGCACGGGCTGGCCGTGGCGCCGGGCCACGACGACATTTTCGATTTCAGAAATGCCGCTGACCTGGCCGGGCACGCGGATCAGGTATTGCTCACCGTAGCGCTCGATGTAGCCCGCGCTGACGTTGGCGTTATTGCGCGCCAGCGCGTCCATCACGTCGCGCAGGCTCAGGCCGTAGGCGAGCAACCGGTCGGGGTGCGGTGTGACGTGAAACTGCTTCACGAAGCCACCAATGGTATTGACCTCGGTGACGCCCGGCAGGTTGCGCAACTGCGGGCGGACAACCCAGTCCTGAATCTCACGGAGGTTGGTGGGGGTGTAGGCGGTGCCGTCGGGCTTCTTGGCGCCGGTTTCCGGTTCGACCGTGAACATGAAAATCTCCCCGAGGCCCGTGGAAATCGGACCCATGCTTGGTTCCACTCCCGGGGGGAGCTGCGATTTCACCTCCTGGAGGCGCTCGTTGACGAGCTGACGGGCGAAATAGATGTCGGTGCCGTCCTTGAAGACGACCGTCACCTGCGAGAGGCCGTAGCGCGAGAGCGAGCGGGTGTAGTCGAGGCTGGGCAGGCCGGCCATGGCGGTCTCGACCGGATAGGTGACGCGTTGCTCGGCCTCAAGCGGCGAGAAGCCGGCAGCCTCCGTGTTGATCTGCACCTGGATGTTGGTGATGTCGGGCACCGCGTCGATGGGCAGTTGCTGATAGTTGTAGACGCCCAGGGCGCTCATCCCGAGCGTGATGATCAGGACGAGCCAGCGATGGCGGATGGAGTAATGAATGAGTTTTACGAGCATGGCCGGTTCTCCTTAGTGGTCGTGCGAGGCGCCCGACTTCCCGATGTCGGCCTTGATGAGAAAGCTGTTCTCCGTGACGTAGAGTTCGCCGGCCCTGAGGCCCTTGAGCACTTCGACGTAACCGCCGCCGCGCCGGCCCA
>JANMTJ010000690.1:0-2033 GCA_031390295.1 Oleiharenicola sp. | reverse complement strand
GCCGGTCACGATCTGGATCACCAGCACCAGCATCGCGAGCGAGCCGAAGATGTACCACCAGTTGAAGTTCTTGGGCGCGTAGTACTGGCCCCACTGGTCATTCCAGAGCTTGGTCAGTGGAAAGCGGTTGTCGACCCAGTTGAGCAGGCGCTCGCCGGACGGCGCGTTGGGGGAGATTTCCTTGAATTCAGCCATATCGCGCCCTTCAGGCCTTGTCTTCGCCGATCAGCAGGCGATTGTCCGAAAGGTACATGTGGGGCGGAACTTCGAGGTTGTCGGGCGCGGGTTTGTTCTTGAAAACACGGCCGGCCAGATCGAACGTGGAACCGTGGCAGGGGCATAGAAAACCGCCCATCCAGTCGTCGGGCAGCGAGGGCTGTGCGCCGGTCTGCAGCTTGTCGATCGGGGAGCAACCCAGGTGCGAGCAGATGCCGACCACCACCAGCACATCGGGCTTGATCGAGCGCGCTTCGTTGCGCGCGTAGGCAGGCGTCAGCTCGTTCGGATTGCGCTTCGACAACGGATCGGCCAGCAGGCCGTCGAGCTTGGGCAACTCGGCCACTTGCTCGGGCGTGCGTCGCATGATCCAAACCGGCTTGCCGCGCCACTCCACGGTGACCTTTTCGCCGGCCTTCAATGCGGCGATGTCTACTTCGACAGCGGCCCCGGCTGCCTTGGCTTTCTCGGACGGCTGAAACGTGCTTACGAAGGGGATCGCGGTGGCCACTCCACCCACTGCACCGGCACAACCGGATGCGATCAACCACGTCCTCTTGTTGGTGTCGACGCGCTGGTGGCCGACGGGGATGTCACTCATGGGGGTCCTCGATGTACTGCGACTGCGCTGAGGGCAGGGTCAACCCAAGATTGTAGCGGAGCGCTTTTTGCAACTTCAACGCGCCAGGCCCCCCGCGCACCCATGACTGCGCACCTTCGGCTCCTATACTGGCGCCCGATTTGTGCACCCAATCAAAGGACTTCTGGCATGAGCATGTTGAAGGAATTCCGCGAGTTCGCCGTCAAGGGCAACGTCATCGATCTGGCGGTCGGCGTCATCATCGGCGCTGCGTTCGGCAAAATCGTGTCGTCGATGGTCAACGACATCCTCATGCCCCCCATCGGTATGGCGATGAACGGCGTCGATTTCGCTCAGTTGAAAATCGAGCTCCGTGAGAAGGTGGGCGGTGTGACCGACGCGACCGGCGTGATCGTCGCCAAGGAGATTCCCGAAGTCGCCATCCGATACGGCGGCTTCGTGAACGAGGTCATCAACTTCCTGATTGTGGCCTTCTGCATCTTCCTGGTCATCAAGGCCGTGAACACCGCCAGGAAGCGGTTCGAGAAGCAGGCCGAGGCCGCGCCACCGCTCCCCCCCGCGCCCGACGTTGTACTCCTGACCGAAATCCGTGACCTGCTCCGCGCCGGGCGCTGACGGAAGCTCTCCAGCGCGATCAATCCCGCCGGAGGTTCAGGATCAGTTCCACCTGTCCGACCTGCTGGCTCAGCTGCCTGGCGATCTCCACCGGCGGCAGGCCGCGGTCGGCCAGGTCGTAAATGCGACGGTTCAGCGGCCCCGACGGTTCGGGGGCCGAGGGGTCGTGCGACAGGCGGTCCGCCCTCGCCCTTGCCTCCATCATCGGCGCCCGCTCCAGCCGGGCCAGCCGCTCGTCCGCTTGGGCGATCAGCCGCTCCAGACGGGAGGCTTTGGCGTCGAGATTCGCGGCCAATCGGCCCGACAACTCCTCGGCGTCCGAGAGCAGGTCCTCGATGGCCCGGCGATGGGCCGGAGATGCCGGTGGGGGCGGGGCCTTGTCGCGACGCCGCATCACATAGGTCAGCGCCAGGCCCAGGAGCAGCACCCCGCCGATCGACGTCAGGGCGATCGAGAGCCACACCGGATCGGCTTGGGCCGCCATGGTGAACAAGTGCCGAAGTTGACCGGGGCCGTCGCTCATCGGTGCTGACATTTGCTCCGCCACGGCAGGCCGGCGCAGCGGGTGCGCCGCCAGCGTCGGCACGCCCGCCGACCAATC
>JANMTJ010000663.1:0-1954 GCA_031390295.1 Oleiharenicola sp. | reverse complement strand
GCCCAGGGCGAAAACGGGAATGAGCACCGAGCCACCGCGCTGGAGGGTGGTGTTGATGGTGTCGATAAGCCGGATCATCTCCTTGGAGCGCTCGAGGCCGGGCGGCTTCTCGGTGGCGCCGTGGGTGGTCTCGGTGATGAGGGTGTCGAATTTGCCCTTGGGAAACTTGGCGCCGTCGAGGATGCGCTGGACGTTGAAGAGAACATCGCCCGTGATGAAAATACGCCGGTGCTTGTGGACGATCTCCACGCCGGCGGCCCCGGGGATGTGACCGGCGGGGTGGAAGGTGAACTCGATCTCGTCCCGCGCACCGGAGAATTTCCGGGGGGTGTTGAAGGCGAGGGCATGCAGCCGCGGGGCGATGCGGTCGATCTCATCATGGGTGAAGAGCGGGTAGTCCGCGATACCCTTCTCCTCGCGCTCGCGGACCATGACGTTGGCTGAATTGTGGAGCATGCGCTCGATCAGCATGTGGCTCGGCTGCGTCATGACGACCGGCGTGTTGGGCTGGTGGCGCATGAGCAGAGGCAGCGAACCAATGTGGTCGAGGTGGCAGTGGGTGATGATGATGAGGTCCAGCTTGACCCCCTCGAGCGGGCGAAGGTTCGGTGCAGCGAGCCGGCCCACCTTCTTGGGGTGGAGGCCGCTGTCGATGACCAGGTGGAAGTCCCCGATTTGCAGGTAGAGTGAGTTGGCGCCGATGCCACCGTCACTGTTGAGATCAATGAGCTTCATTCCGTAAGCCCAGTCAGTCCCGGGGAATCGCCATGTCAAATGCCGGGATGCGAACAAACACGTGCGCCCCGTCGGCATCGATCCCGTGGAAACTGCCGTGGGCCCGGGCATCGCAATGCCCGACATGGTAGCTGTTATAGGAAAAATGCTCCCCGGGCGCGAGGGTGGGGGTCTCGCCGACGATCTTGTCGCCCTCGACCACGAGCCGGGTGCCGTCCTCGTGCTCGATGATCCACTTCCGGCCCAGCAGCGTGACCGTGCGGTCCGAGTCGTTGCGGATGGTCAGGAAATAGATGAAGGCATGGGGCTTGTCCGGCGGCAGCTGCCCGTCGTTCCCATGGCGGTAGACGAGTTTGTCGAGCACGACCCGGAGACCGGGCAGTTCGAGGGAGGCTGGCATGAAAGGAACAAGACACGGAAACCTGAAACTGGAAACCTGAAACCTGAGGAATCGCTTCTCCGAGTCCGGTTGGATCACAATTCAGGTTTCAGGTCTCAGCTTTCAGGCCTCTCCTCCGCCTTTCGGCTTGCCGGGAAAATGCACGGGCCGCACAAAGGCTGCATCCATGGAAAAGCTCGCCCTGCTCTCGGTCAGTGACAAACGCGGTCTCGTGGACTTCGCCACGGTACTGGTCAAACAGCACGGCTACCGCCTGCTCTCGACGGGCGGCACCGCCAAGCTGCTGGCCGAGGCCGGCCTACCCGTGACCGAGGTGAGCCAGCACACGGGTTTCCCCGAAATGATGGAGGGCCGGGTGAAGACCCTGCACCCGAAGATCCACGGCGGACTGCTCTGCCGGCGCGACAAGGCCGACCACCTGGCCGCGGCGAAACTGCACGGCATCAGCCTGATCAACCTCGTGGTCGTGAACCTTTACCCCTTCGAGCAGACGGTGGCGAAGCCGCACGTGGAGTTTGAGGAGGCGATCGAGAACATCGACATTGGCGGACCGTCCATGCTGCGCAGCGCGGCGAAGAACCACGACAGCGTGACCGTGGTCTGCGATCCGGCCGACTACACCGCGGTGCTGGCGGGTCTGGCCAAGCCCGAGGGCATGGCTGACTTGCGGCGCAAGCTGGCCTTGAAGGTCTTCCAGCGCACCGGCGCCTACGACACGGCGATCGCGCGTTACCTCGAGACCCAGCAGGCCGAGCCTGACCTCGAGGCGTTGAGCGGGTTCCCGGCGAACTACGCGCTTTCACTCAAGAAGGCGCAGAG
>JANMTJ010000617.1:0-2590 GCA_031390295.1 Oleiharenicola sp. | reverse complement strand
GGACGGTGTAGGCGAGCGAGAGGTCGAGGCTGCCGGCTTGAGCGGCTGCCACTCGGACCGTCACGGTCTTGAAGGCCTTGCCGCCGGCGCCACGCAGCTCGTTGAGCTGGTTCTGCACGGTGTTGATCCGGTTCTGCAGATCCTCGCGCTGTTCGTCGAGGGTGGCGCGCTCGGTGGCAAGCTTGCCTTTCTGTTCGGAGAGATAGGCGAGCGCGGCGGTGAACTGGCTGAGCTCGGGCCGGGGCACGTCCTTGGCGGGCGGCGCGAACAGGGCGCCCTCCATCCGGTCGAGCGTGGCGGACTGGGCGTTGAGCAGGGTCTGGCGGTCCTCGATGCCGCGCGTCTGTTTGCCGAGGGCCCGGAGCTGGTCCTCGAGTTCCTTGACGCGGGCATTGGGCGTGTAGTCGATGAAGGTCTGCTTCGCGCTGACATCGAGGATGGTGGCCTGCGCGGTGCCCTTGCCGCTGACCTGCAACGACTGCTCGTTGAGCGCCTGCGGCAGATTGGCGAACACCAGCTCGGTGGTGCCGCCGGTGAGCTGGACCGTGGCGGAGCGGGTGACCACGGCGCGGTCCTGGTAGACCGTGACAGCGGAGATGCGGGAGTCGACGGGCGCGGCGGTCAGGCGTAGCGCGGCGGCCAACAGGGTGAGGGACAGGAGCAGGCGGGGAGTTTTCATGGCAGGAATGGGTTGGATGAGGGAATATACGTATCCGGGGTTTGTTTCTTAGGAATCGTTCCTCTTTCTCGTAATCATTCTCCTTCTCTCGGGGTTGGGAGAGAACGATTAAGGGAATGAGAACGAGAAAGATTCTTCACCAATCGTCGGAACGGAAGGGGGCGGCGGGCAGGCCGGTGGCGTTGACCAGCGAAACCACGGGTGCGTTGGTGTAGGCGTGGCGCACCGCGACGGGCTCGGCCACGGCCGGGGCGCTGACGAGCACCGCGGTGCCGTCGATTTTCACCGTGGCGGGCTGAAAGACCCGGTCGGCCCCGGCGACCTCGAAGCCGGTGATCTCGGGGGTCGTGCTCTTCAGGCCGTCGGCGGAACTGAATCGCACGCGCAGCGCGGATCCCTCGCGCGCCACCGACAGTATGACCGGGCCCGACCACACGATCGAGCGCTGGTCGTGGATCCGGTGCAGGGCGATCAGGGCGAGACGTTCGCCCACCGGGCGCTTGTTGACCGGATGCAGGTTGGCCGGCTCGTCGCCGTCAATGATCACGGCCACGGCCGCACCGGGCACATGCAGGGCGGATTCCTGCGCCTCGCGGAGCTGCGCCCAGCCGCGGCCGGCGGGATCCTTGTCGATAAAGTTGGGCAGTTGCACGACGAGGAAGGGAAAGTCGCCGAGCGGCCACGCGGCGCGCCACGACTCGATCATGGCCGGCAGCAGCTCGGTGTATTCCCCGTGCCGGCCGACGTTGGACTCGCCCTGATACCAGAACGCACCACGCAGGGCGTAGGGTACGAACGGAGCGATCATGCCGTTGAACAGCCGCGCCGGGGCGAAGCCGGAACCGGGGCCCATCGGCGGGCGCGGCCAAGGCATGGTGATCGGCGTGCCCTTGGTGCGGAATTCCTCCTGGGCCTTCTGCCAGGCGGCCTCCAAGCCGGGTTGCTCGGCGTATTTCTGTGGCCACGTGTCCATGGCCTCCCGCCACCGGCGGTCCAGGGCCGGCCAGCCGCGCGAGGTGCGCAGTACGGGCTCGGGAATCCACGACTCGATGGCCGTGCCGCCCCACGAGGCGTTGATGATGCCGACGGGTACCTGGAGTTTTTCTGAAATCGACTGCGCGAAATAATACCCCGCGCCGGTGAAGCCGCCGAGGGTGTCGGGAGCTGCGACCAGCCAGCCGCTGTGCTTCACCCGTACCGCGGGCAGGTCGGCACCGACATGGTCAACGCGCAGATGACGGATAAGCGGGTTGGCCGGCCGCGCCTTTTCCTCCTCGTAACCGCGCGTATTATGCATGGCCCATTCCATGTTTGATTGGCCCGACGCGAACCACACCTCGCCGACCACGACATCGCGCAACGTGATGGTCATGGAGCCGCGGCTCACGATGAGATCCGAGCCGGTGGCGTTGGCGGGCAGGGGATCGAGATCGGCGCGCCACTGGCCGGACTGGTTGACGCGGGTCTGCTTCGTCTGGCCGCCGTAAGCGATGGTCACAGTGGCGCCCGGCTGGTCATCCCAGCCCCACACCGGCACGGCGACATCGCGCTGGAGCACGGTATGGTCGGTGAAGGGCGGGGCCAGCTCGAGCGCAGGGAGAACCGGGAGGGCAAAAGCGGAGAGCAGGAGGGCGAGGCGGGGGCGGCGCAGGGGATTCATGGGGTGGAGGGGTAATCAACCCCCATTCCGCCCTGCTCGCAATCCACATTTGCTTCCCTTGTCGCGCGATGTTTCCTCGGTTGTATCATGCGCCACCCCTGCGTTTACTTTTGGTTGAAACACGGGCTCAACCTCGCCACTGCCGCCATGAGTCTGCACGCCAATCCATCGCCGACCAATTACGACGAGGCGCGCGTCCCGCCCTACACTCTGCCCGAGGTGCTGCGGCTGGCGGCCGGCAGGGCGGTGAC
>JANMTJ010000616.1:0-5034 GCA_031390295.1 Oleiharenicola sp. | reverse complement strand
GCAATCCTCGGCTTCGTGATGCGTCCTCCCTTTCCGCCGGAAGAACGTGTAGAGTGGATACCAGTATTGGCGGCAGAGAGACTCCAGGGCGGAACGTACCTGGGACTCCGAACCCGCGCCCGCGTGCAAGACCATCGACCACTGGGTGGACGGAAACGCGCCTCCGGCTGACGGTGTCGCGGGTGCGGAAGCCTCGGAATTCATGGGGAAGAGGCAGGCGGAGAGGCCAAGGTTGTCGCTAGTTTATTGGCCTCATCCGGCGTGATCGTGAACCCCGGCGCGATCGGCCGGTCGGCGCGATCGTCGAGGATCCAGCGGCCCCACTCCACGTACGGCGCGTCAGCCGGGAGCGTCGCGAGTGCATGACGTACGGCGTCGACCGTGGCGACGAGCCCGGGATCGCTCACACACTCTTCGGCGTCGTTGACGGATTTGGCGGCGAGCGCGGAGGCCAGCTGGAGGAGCCACTCGGGCGTCGGCTCACCGTCGGGCAGCCGTGGCGGCACGGAGCGGATGTGAGTCACCTTTCCGGAGTTCAACCTAACGCTACACTTCAAATATCGGGCATCGGGACTGAACTCCAGGTCGGACACGCCCCCGGGGGTGAGGTTCTCGTCCGTCGGCTCCGTGATTTGCTCGCCACTCGGCACATCCCAGACCCGCTGATCCGGACCCCCGCATAGACGCGTGCCGTCACGGCTGAAGAACGTCAACGCTCCTCCGCTGGGTGGAGTCGGAACAGTTCTCCCCACCTGCTGCAAGGTGGCTGCATCGCGCAGTGTCATGCCCTGCGTGTCGGTCGTGGCGAGCCACCGGCCATCGGGTGAAGGGGACACCCCGGCCGAAAAAGACGAGGACCCGCCCCGGAAAATCTCGAACGGCGGACTCACGGCTTGCCCGGTCCGCGCGTCCCATAGGCGCGACTCGCCCCACTTCGTGAAAACCAGCAGCCGCTGCCCGTCGGGGCTGAAAAAGAGCGCGCTCGGGGTCGCCCGTGGAGCGGACTGCAGCGTCGTGATCAAGCGACCCGTGGCCACGTCCCACACTGCCACGGTGCCCTTGCCGTGACCGGTGGCGAGACGCCGCCCGTTGGCCCCCAGTTCGAAGGCCCTTTGCTCGACGATGTCGTTGTCGTAAGTGACCATCGGGCCAGCGAGTGCTCCCGTCGACAGATTCCAGACGCCGACTTCGCGTGGATTGGTCCCGCGAAACGCGACAAAGTTTCCCTCGGGGCTGTAGGTCCAACGGTAACGTTCGAATTTACCCTCGAGTCGCGCGAAGTGTGGAGCCCCGTTGCCGGAAAAATCCAGGGCCGACCAGGTTGCGTCCGGGTCGCGGACGAGCAGAAATCGCGCGCCGGGAGTAAACCAGGCCTCGGACAAATGTAGCGAGTTGTTTGGCGGATTTTCCACGGCGGCCACGGTGCGGCCCGAGCGCACGTCGATTACCCGGGTATCCGCGACCGTGGCCACGCGCACGTACGCCGTCGAGTCGGGCGTGAACCCCGCCGCGATCGCCGGAAACTCCAGCGGCCGCGCGGCGCCGCGCCCGACCCGCAGCCAGCGCACTTCACCGCGGCCCGTGCCACTCGCGATCTGCGTGCCGTCGGGCGAGAGGGTTGCCACCACATCGCCGCTCGGGTGCAGCGGGGCTTCCTCCGCGATCAGCTCGCCCGTGACGGTGCTTAGCAGCCGCACAAACCCCGTGGAGGTCGTCGCCAGCACGCGCGACCCGCGGGCGTCGGGGTCCACGGAAATGAGCTTGTTCCAGCCGGCGTGTGCGAGCGTTCCGGACAGGCCCGACGCAAAGTCCCACAATTCGGTGGTTTGGGCGCAATCGGCAAACAGCCGGCCATCCGGCAGGACTTGCAGCATGCCGGGCAGGATAAAGTTGTCGGCATGCGGCCAGGACTTCTGCCGTTCGCCCGTCGCGGCATCGAACACATGTATCGCCCCGGTTGGATCGACCAAAGCCAGTTGCCGCCCATCGCGGGAGAAATGCGGCATCAGGTGTTTGCCGGCATGGTGGATGGGCCGCTCGATCGCCACCGGCCCGGCGACAAGTTTGCCCTCGGGCAGCGACCACACTGTAAGATTATCGCCGGTCACCTGCGCGAGACGCGCCCCATCAGGACTGAACGCGCAGAACTTCCATGCCGGAAACTTGCGCTGAATCTCGAGCGCCCCACTCGCCGCGTCCCAGAGCCATAATTCGAATTCCCCTTCCGCGAGCAACCAGCGCCCATCCGGGCTGAACGTCACTGCCCCCGCATCGCGCAACGAGGGGGCGACGCCCTCGCCCGGCCACACGCTCGCATCGAGGGTGAGGGGTGGAAACCGCAGCCGGCCGGTGGTCAGGTCCAACACGCCGAGGGTGTCGCCCACGAATCGGACGGCGCAAACGCGGTCGTCGTCGCGGGCGAAGATCCAACCGTTGCGTTTCACCGCGCGGCCGAGGCGCACTTCGCGCGTAAGCGCGCCAGTGGCGGCATCGAAGACCCGGAGCGTGCCGTCCTCCGTGCCGACGAGCACGCTGCGTCCGTCGTTGGCGTAGCGCAGCGCGAGCACCCGCGAACCGCACTGAAATGGCGCGCGCTCCGGCAGTAGAAAATTACGTGAGGCCATCACCGCGGCCAGGCGCGGGGCGATCCCACGGTTGCTCGGGTCCTTGCGGGCCGCATGGACCAGATACGCGAGCGCGTCGGCCGTCTGGCCTTTTTCCAGTAATTGCCCGGCGAAATTCAACGCCGTGCGGCTCGAGCGTTTGGTCTCCTGTTCCCGGGCGGCCTCGGCTTTGTGGCGTAATTGACCTTCCGCCTGCTCCGCGACGAGGGCCCGGGCGTGCGCGGTGCGCTCCCGCACCAGCAGCACCGACGAAGCCGTCAGCCCGGCCACGAGCAGGGACGCGAACGCTGAGGCCGCGGCAAAGCCCAGTTGGTGGCGACGGATGAATTTCCCCAGCCGATAGGTGCCGGATGGAGGTCGCGCCATGACCGGTTCGTTGGCGAGATGACGGCCGATGTCCATCGCCAGCCCGTTCGCCGACTCATAGCGGCGGGCGCGATCCTTTTCGAGGCAGCGCATCACGATCCAATCCAGATCGCCGCGCAGCAGGAGTGAGAGCTTCCCGGCATCCGTGCTGCGCTGCTGCGCCACCGCCGTGCGCTCCGCCTCCGTCAGGGTGGTCAGGCGGTTTGACGGCCGGGGCGGATCGATCTCGCGAATCGTGCGGCGCATCGCCTCGAGGCCGGACTCGAGCAGCGCCGCCGCATCGAAGGGCGGCCGCCCGGTGAGCAGTTCGTAGAGCAGCACGCCGAGGCTGTAGATGTCGCTGCGGGTATCGACATCGAGTCCGCTCATCTCCATTTGCTCGGGGCTGGTGTACGCCGGTGTCCCGATGAACGCGTGAAACTGGGTGAAAAGCGTTTTGTCCGTAAGCCGGGCCCCGCTGGTCGCCTTGGCGATGCCGAAGTCGATGATCTTGGGGATGGGCACGCCATCGTGCAGGGTCACGAGAATGTTCGACGGCTTCAGGTCGCGATGGATCACGCCCTTCTGGTGCGCGTGCTGCACCGCCTGGCACACGGCCATGAACAACTGCAGGCGCGCTGGGGCCCGCAGCCGATTCTCGTCACAATACCGCGTGATGGCAACGCCGCGCACCAGCTCCATCGCGAAGAACGGCCGGCCGGCCTCCGTCGCACCGGCGTCGAACACATGCGCGATGTTCGGATGATCCATCAGGGCGAGCGCCTGCCGTTCCGCTTCGAAACGTGCGATCACCTCCTTCGTGTCCATGCCCGCTTTGATGATCTTCAGGGCGACGCGACGCCGGATCGGCGCTTCCTGTTCGGCCATCCACACTACGCCGAAGCCGCCCCGACCGATTTCCTGGAGCAGCTTGTAGGGTCCGATGCGCCCGCCCGGGACCTCACTGGGCGCCGCCTCCAGCGCCGAATTGAGCAGCAGCACCATGGATTCAGGAGCGAGAGGGCTGGTCGGTTCGGCCGGGGGCGTAGGCACCGCGGCGGCAAGTGCGGCCAGGATGGCCGGCCGCCGGGCGTGCAACGCCGGATCGTCGTCGCACGCGCGCTGCAAATAGTCCATCCGCTCGGCCACGGGCAGGGCGAGCAGACGCGCAACGAAAGGTTCATCAAGACGGGATGGAGTCACTTGGTGGGCAGCTGGAGCCAGGAGGATAATGGAACAGCGGAACGGCAACAAGGGCCAATCAGCGGCCCCGCGCTGCCGGCGGAAGGACAGGTGATTTCCCGGCCCTTCCGGCCAGGGCTACTTTTCCGATGCCAGCCGTGGCGGGAGCAGCGGGACCACAAACTTGGAAAGAACAAGTCGATCATGCGAAGCTTATAGGGCACCGGCGCAAAGCCACCGCCGGCAAAGGCGGTGGCTCGGTACTGCGGGGATCGATCGGGGTTTGGCACGTCGGCCGGCGGTGGCACTTACTTTGCGCTGGAGACAATCCGCGCGGACGGACGGGGCTGGGGCTGCAGACTTGCGACCAGTTCGGCGGCGGAACTCTTCGGAGTCCGCGCCGGGTCAATGAAAACCACGATTTGCTTGGCGGGAACGCTGATGGCCAGGCCGCCCTTGGTGGCGGGCGTGAAATTCCACCTTTTGACTGCGCTGAGGGCCGGTCCTTCGAAAGCGCGGTCGGTCGAGCTTACGACGACCGCCTTGTCCACCTTACCCTGGGAGTTGATGTTGAATGAGACCAGGACCGCGCCTTCGATCCCGACCCGCAGTGAATCGAAGGGATAAACCGGAGCGACCTGGGAGATTGCCTTTGGGGCCTGGTCGGCAGCGGACAAAGGAACGATAGCGGACGCGCTGAGCAGCGCGGCGAGGATGAGTACGGAACTAATGCGAGGATTCATTTTGAGTGGAGTTGAGGATTGTAGGTTGAATGGCTCCGGTCATTCGCTTCGATTTCGTTGTCGTGAAGTCAGGCGAGAACCGATGCCGTCACTGCTAGATACTGGATCGCTTGGGCAATATCACAGGGTCGGGTGCGATT
>JANMTJ010000579.1:0-1922 GCA_031390295.1 Oleiharenicola sp. | reverse complement strand
AAGAAGCGGTTGTGGTGGTTGACCCGCGGCAGATAGCGCGCCAGCTCGGTCAGCGCCATCTCGTAGACACCGCGCTTGAACTCGATCACCACGTCCAGCGGCACCCAGTATTCGTTCCAGCGCCAGGCATCGAACTCGGGGTGATCGGTGGCGCGCAGGTTCATGTCGCTGTCGCGGCCCGTCAGGCGCAACAGGAACCAGATCTGCTTTTGTCCACGATAGTGGCCGCGCGCGTCTTTGCGGATGAAATGGTCTGGCACCTCATAGCGCAGCCAATCGCGCGTGCGCCCGATGATCTCCACATGCTCGGGTATCAGCCCGACTTCTTCGTGCAGTTCGCGGAACATGGCCTGCTCTGGCGACTCACCATGTTTGATGCCGCCTTGCGGGAACTGCCAGGAGTGGGTGCGCAGCCGTTTGCCCCAGAACACCTGGTTCCGCGAGTTGAGCAGGACGATGCCGACGTTGGGCCTGAAGCCGTCCCGGTCGAGCATAATCGGACCCCAATTTTCGTGACTGAAATCATTATTGCACCGGCAGAGTGCGGTAAGCGATTACTCGCAAACCCGCATCGGGCTGCGCGCGGCGGCCAGGCGGCCGGATGCGGTGCGGCGCAGGTGTCAACCAAGCGCCCATGAAAGCCACCCAGACCTTTGTCTCCACGCTCAAGGAAGCCCCCGCCGACGCCGAAATCGTGAGCCATCAGCTGATGATGCGGGCCGGCTTGATCAAACGCTTGAGCGCCGGCATTTATACCTACATGCCGATAGGCCTGCGGGTGATCCGCAAGGTCGAGGCGATCATCCGCGAAGAGATGAACCGCGCCGGCGCAGTCGAGTTGCTGATGCCCGTGGTCCAGCCTGCCGAACTGTGGCAAGAGACCGGCCGCTTCCAGGCCTACGGCCCCGAGTTGATGCGCGTGAAGGACCGGCATGAGCGCGACTTCATCATCCAGCCGACAAGCGAAGAAGTCATCACCGACATCGCCCGCCAAGAGTTGCGCAGCTACAAACAGCTGCCGCGCAATTTCTATCACATCCAGACCAAGTTCCGCGACGAGCGCCGGCCCCGCTTCGGCGTGATGCGCGGACGCGAGTTCACGATGAAGGATGCGTACTCCTTCGACCGCGACATGGTCAGTGCGAAGAAGAGCTACGACAAGATGTTCGCGGCCTATCAGCGCATCTTTGATCGTTTCGGCCTGCGCTATCGGGCGGTAGCCGCCGACACCGGGTCGATCGGCGGTGACGCGTCGCACGAGTTCCAGGTCATCGCCGACACCGGCGAAGACGCGCTGGTGTATTGCGCCGGCAGCGACTACGCGGCCAACGTCGAGCTTGCCGAAGCGCTGCCCTTGCTCGCTGCTCGCGCTGCGCCCGCGCAAGCCCGGGTGAAGGCGCCCACCCCGGGCAAGTCCACCTGCGAAGACGTGGCGCAGTTGCTGGGCCTGCCCTTGTCGCGCACCGTCAAATCGTTGGTGCTGGCCACCGACGACAAGAACGAGACCGGCGAGATCGTCAAGACAGCCCTCTGGTTGCTGCTGGTGCGCGGTGACCACAGCCTCAACGAAGTCAAGGCCAGCAAGGTGCCGGGCCTGAAGGAAGGCTTTCGCTTTGCCACGGTGGGAGAGATCGAGCGCCACTTCGGTAGCAAACCCGGTTATCTGGGCCCGATCGGCCCGCAACAGCCGTTCAAGGTGGTGGCTGACCGTACCGTGGCATTGATGAGCGACTTTGTCTGTGGTGCCAACGAGGCCGACTTTCACCACACCGGCGTCAACTGGGGCCGTGACCTGCCCGAGCCTGATCAGGTGGCGGACATTCGCAACGTCGTCGCTGGCGATCCGTCACCCGATGGCAAGGGCGTGCTCGAAATCCAGCGTGGCATCGAAGTCGGCCATGTCTTCCTGCTCGGCACCCAGA
>JANMTJ010000546.1:0-2392 GCA_031390295.1 Oleiharenicola sp. | reverse complement strand
TCTCCGCTCATGCCGAGGTGGATGCCCAGCCAGTTGTCACCGCTGAAGTGAAAGAGCATCTGCTTCGCCGCCGTCTCCGAGTCGAGCAGCCGCGCGCCGGTCAGCCGGCGCTTGAACGCCGCGGGGTCGCACCCGCGGAAGACCTTCTTCCCCTCGTGCAGCCGCACGGCGAGCACCTTCGCCCCGTGACCGGCGCTCCAGCGTTTGCGGAAGAATTCGACTTCAGCCAGCTCAGGCATGGACAGGAAAAGAACCAGGATGGATCATAGTCACAGGGTGCACGGAGACAGGACACAGAGGCTGCAGGAGGCTGAGATATGGATCTGTCTCATTTGAACTTAAATCCGAGTGCATTGCTCGGTGAACTCCGTGTCAGAACTCTGTGTTCTCTGTGACGAAATCTTCTTACCGGATTTCCCACCGATACGGATGGCGCGACAGCATCTTGGCCGGGCCCTTGGTCACCTGCACGACATCCTCCCAGCGGCAGCCGCCGATGCCGGGATAATACAGCCCCGGCTCGACCGTGAGCACGGCGCCGGGCTTGAGCGGGTAGGCGACGGCCCCCGAGATGCGACCCGGATCGTGGACAGCGAGGCCGAGCCCGTGGCCCGTGCCATGGATGAAACCCACCGAGCCGTTCTTGCCGTGGCGTGTCTCGTAGCCGGCCTCGGCGAAGCAGTCCGTCACTTCCTTGTGCACGAGGCGTCCGTCAATGCCGGCGCGGATGGCCTGCAGGGCGCGCTTCTGCGACTCGCGGACCGTGGCGACCATCCGGCGCTGCACCTCGCGGGGGCGGCCCTTGAGGTAGGTGCGGGTCATGTCGCCATAATAGCCGGTGGCGATGACGCGCGGGAAGATGTCGATGATGATCAGCTCGTGCGGCCGCAGCGGGCCCGAGCCGCGCTCGTGCGGGTCGCAGGCCTGGTCGCCGCCGGCGACGATGGTGTCCTGCGGGTTGCCGCCCTGCTCGTGGATCGCCGTCTCGAGGGCGAAGCGCAGGCGCTCGGAGGTCAGCACCTTGCCGCGGTGGACGAGGGTGCGACCCTTGATGCGGGCGGCGCGGAGGATCTGCTCGGCGACGGTGTAGCCGACCGAGCACAGGCGGTTGCCCTCGCGGATGCACTCCGCCTCCCAGGCCGACTTGATCTCGCGCCCGGGGAACAGGAGGCCGCCGGCCAGTTCTAGCTTCAGGCCGAGCTTGGTCAGCTTGAGGTAGAGGTGGGTGGGGAAGTCGTCGGCCACGCGGAAGCGGCGGATGCCATGTTCCTTCGCCAGGGTCGCGATGATCTCGGCCGGACCGGCCGGGCGCTTGTAACGGGCCTTGGCGCGGGCGCGGCAGGCCTCGAGGGGCAGGACGAGGTCGAAGTCGCCGGTCTTCTTGACGCGGCCGAATTCCAGCGCGCTCTGGACGGTGATCTTTTTGCCCTTGGCCTCGAAGGCGATGAAGGGGTCGTGGACCTCCACCCGGCCGAAGTAGAGCATGTCGGCGCTGGAGTGGGTGTCGGAATAGAGGAGGGCCGGAGGGCGCATGGGGAGGTGAAAGTGAGAGTGACCCGCCTTCGCTCAAGAGAGCTTCGGCGAGGCTCGTCCCGCGGCTGCACCGCAGGCGAGAAGTGAGAGTAAATGAGAACCGGGCACGGGTGCAATCTCTGACACCCAACGCCTGACGCCTGGGCCGGGCCTTAAAACCGGGTTTGCGCTTACCAGCCTTCAGCTTTCTTTTATCCCTGCTCGCTGCTCGCTGCTCACTGCTCACTGCTTCGCCCAAGCCCACATGCTCTACCGCCGTCGTTTCCTGCCCTTGGTTGCCGCCCTTGCGTTCGCGCTGCTGGCCGGCTGCGGCAATGCCGAGAAGAAGGCGCCCGAGCCGAAGACGGTGGAGGACACCTTTCAGATCAAAGTGGGCGGGCAGGTCGTGCGGATGCAGCTCGCGATTACTCTGAGCGAGAGCCAGAAGGGGCTGATGTTCCGGAAGTCAATGGGGGCGGACGAGGGCATGATCTTCCTCTACGACCAGCCGCAGCAGATGAGTTTTTGGATGCGGGACACCCCGCTCCCGCTCGACATCGGCTTCTTCGATGCCACGGGGGAGTTGAAGGAAATCTATCCCCTGTACCCCCACGATGAGCGGCCCGTCGCATCCCGGTCCCGCCAGCTCCAGTTCGCCCTCGAGATGAACCAGGGCTGGTACAAGCAGCACGGTCTCAAGCCCGGCGCCAAGCTCGACCTCGTCGCCCTGGCCGAGGCCGTCAAAGCCCGCGGCTTCAAGCCGGAGCGGTTGGGGATTCATGCGAAGCGGTAAGCTTTGAGTCTTGAGCCATTGGCCGCAAAAGTTGCAAACGAGCCGACATATTATCGGGCAGATGACAGCAACCGTCGAACACCCCTG
>JANMTJ010000532.1:0-1734 GCA_031390295.1 Oleiharenicola sp. | reverse complement strand
CATCAGGTCGGTCACATGCTTGATCGAGTCCACCACCTGTTGCATGGTGGCGCCCGCGCGATTGACCAAGGTCGCGCCGTTGTCGACTTTGCTTTCCGAATCCTCGATCAGGGCCTTGATCTCCTTGGCCGCGACCGCGGTGCGTTGTGCCAGGCTGCGCACTTCGCTGGCCACC
Organism: Oleiharenicola sp.; assembly: GCA_031390295.1. GTDB lineage: Bacteria > Verrucomicrobiota > Verrucomicrobiia > Opitutales > Opitutaceae > Lacunisphaera. The sequence continues at coordinate 1,559 of JANMTJ010000532.1, read as the reverse complement.
ACGGCGAACCCGCGCCCCTGTTCACCGGCGCGCGCCGCCTCGACCGCCGCATTGAGCGCCAGGATGTTGGTCTGGAATGCGATGCCGTCGATGACACCGATGATGTCGACCATCTTTCTCGAACTTTTCGAGATGGCGGCCATCGTGTTCACGACGGCCTCGACCTCGGTGCCGCCCTTGATGGCTACCTCCGCTGCCGAGGCAGCGAACTGGCTGGCCTCGCGCGCCTTGGCCGCGTTGTGGTGAACCGTGGTGCCGAGTTCTTCCATCGACGCCGAGGTCTCCTCGAGGGCCGCCGCCTGCTGCTCGGTACGCTGGGACAGGTTCTGGTTGCCCTGCTCCAATTCGGCTGAAGCGGTGTCGATGGTGTGGGCGGCCACGACTATCTGGCCCACGGTCTGCGCCATGTGCTGCTCCATGACCTGCATCGAATGCAGCAAGCTGGTTTGGTCGCCGCTGCGGATGCGGACCTCGACCGCGAGGTCGCCGGCCGCCATCTGGTCGACGACTTTGGCCGCATAGGCGGGTTCGCCACCCAGTTGCCGGGCCAGGCTGCGGGTGAAGAGCCAAGCCATCAGCACGCCCAGCAGCAGCGCCATGCCGGTCAGCGCAGCGATCAGAATCAGCGCTTTGCGATGGTCCGCAGCGGCTTGCCCAGCCTCGGCCCGGTCGCTTTGCTGCTGATACTCGATGTGCTTGACGACCCCGGCTTGCCAACTGGCAACGGCCGGGTTGACCTTGCCGCGCAAGAGCAACAAGGCTTCCTCGTCGTTGCCGTCGACCACCAGTTCAACGACCTTGCTGATCTCGGCTTGGGCAGCAAGCTGGGCAGTCTTGATCGCGCTCCAGAGCGTTTGCTCGCCGGCGCTGATCGAGGCCTTTTCCATGCCGGCCAACGCCAGCTCGTAGTCGCTGCGGGCCTTTTGTAGATCAGCCCTTTGCTTCTTGATTTCCGTGGTCGTCTTCACGGCCATCAGGTCGCGCAAGGCCACCGCCGAGCGCAGCACGGCCGCGTTCATGCCGTTGAGCAGCGCCATGCGTTGCTGGTTGTCGTGGACGACCCGTTCCAGCCGTGCCTGAACGGCCTGGGTGCTGTAGACCCCGGTTCCTGCACCCAATACCATGAGCCCGAGCAGAGCCATGAATGCCAAGGCCAGGCGGGTGCCGATTCGAAGGCTTGCGAGCATTTCTTCTCCTGTTGGCGAATGCCGTGCGTCGGGCTGGCTACTGCATCACGCGCTTGCCTTCGGCGGAGCGGAAGAAGTCGATCACTTTCTGCACCTCGGGCTTGGGCTTGCCGACGGTCAGCAGGCCCAGCGGGCGCTGGATGGCCGGCGCGCCGACCTGTCTTGCCCGGGCGGGGTTGGCAGCGAAGAACCCTTCGCTCACCGCACCGATGCCGCCCTTGTCGGCGGCGACCTCGTTGATTTCCTCGCGCGTGGTGCGCACCTCCACCTTCGAAGCCGCGTACTCGGCGCCGTCCATGATCTGCTTCTGGAACACGGCGCGGGTCGCGCTGCCGACGTGGCTGGTGATGATCTTGACCGGCAGGTCGGGGC
>JANMTJ010000522.1:0-2665 GCA_031390295.1 Oleiharenicola sp. | reverse complement strand
GGTCAAGGCGCGCGCAGACCGAGTTTCCACAGGAACTCGATGAAGGCGCTGCGGCGCAGGTAGCCCAGCAGGCGGGAATTCCTTTCCAGCTCATGGGGTGGGAACGGCCGGCCATGGGTGCGCTCGCGCAGGAGGGTGATTTCCTTCTGACCGACATCATGCATCCGGGCGGAGGTCTTCTGCGCGGGATGCACCCGGAAGCAGGCCAGGAACCTGGGCACGCGGACAATCCTCGCCCCGGCGGCTTGGAAGCGGAGAAGCAGGTCCCAATCCAGGGCGAATTTGAAGGAGGGGTCGATGCCGCCGACCTTGTCCCAGATACGCCGCCGCCAGAACAGCGTTTCCTGCGGCACAAAATCATTGAGCCGCAGGACTTCCGGGTCGTGCTTGGGCAGAAACCAGCGGCCGATTTCCTGCGACTCGTCGTTCACCACGACGCGGTGTCCGTAGACCACGTCGACGTCTGGATGCTCGGCAAAGTAGGCCGCAACATACGCCAAAGTCCCGGGCATATAGAAATCATCGGAGTTGATCCAAGCCATGATATCGTCCGCCCCGCCTGTGGTCTTGGCGAAAGCGCGCACGATGGCGTCGGCTTGACCATTGTCCGGTGCGCTTTCCCAAGCGACGAGCCGTGCACCTCCGCCTTCCGTCCTCCTCGCCTGACGCGACGCGTCAGGACGAGCCCCGCCATAGCCCTGAGCATGGTGAATGGGCGGCGGCGGGCCAGCAAAGCGTGCGATGAGCGCTTTGCTGCCGTCCGTCGACCCCCCGTCCTGGACCACATAGGCCACGGCGGCATCCTGTTCCAGCACGCTGCGCATGGTTTCTAGCAGGAATCGCGCCTGATTGTAGCTCGGCGTGACGATGGAGAATTTCGGTCGGGGCGTATTGGCCTGCGCGGCGGGGAATTTCTCCGGACGCACCGGCCGGGCCGGATAGTCCATGTGTGCCGGCATTTGGAAGAACATCAGTTCCATCCAGTGACCCCCGCCCAGCCAGAGAGGCAGGAACTGACGCTGCACTGTCACGGAGCGTGTCATCAACAGCCTCCAGGTGTCGTCGGCGAAGCGGACCTCCAGACGCATTTGATGCCGGCCGGCCGGCAGGGTGCCGCGGATTTCAAACCCGGTGAATTCGTCCGGTGTATCCGGCCGCGCGGCCAGGACATCCGCCCGGGATAATCCCACGACACCGGATAAAGTGAGATCGGCAATCCGGAGCCTGATTTCGGTTATCGGATTTCCCGGTTCGGAAAAGCACCAACCCCGGCTGATGAGGCAACGGGGAAGCACGTCCCACTCGGCCGGTTGATCAATATAAAATTGCAGCGGGTCCTCGGGTGAGGCCCGATCGGGGACGCAAGGAGCAAGGGTATAGTCTCCATTTTGCGAATCGAACTGAGGATGATAAAACTCCCTGGCGCCGGGAGCAGGGGTGCCGGGGCTGGTGGTGTCCTTGGAAGACGCGGATAGCTGCACCCGGGCCGAGGCGCATACCCGGTGATAGAGTCCCCGGGATCGCAGTCGGGTGCAGAAGCCAGGCCAGTCATCGCCCAAGGATTCAGCAACTTCCTTCACCAGCATGCGACGTACGGCGATGCAGGCGGGGGATACCGCATCAACCTCCCGGTTGCAGCGGAGGGAGCCATGATAGCCGTCACTCTCGGCATGGAAGCCATGCATGATCGACACTGACCCGACCCGACCGGATTCGTACACCCGGCCTTCGGCGGACAACAGCACCGGAGCCACGCAACCGGAGTCAGGTAGGGCGGCGAGGGCCGCCAGATCGGCCAGACCCGCCTCGGGGATTTTCCGTGGTTCGGCGGACAGCAGCACGAGCACTTCCGTCGAGCTGGTGCCGGCGGCCGTGCGCAGTGCCAGCAGGGCCGAAGCTGGATCGGCGGCATGGACAATTTCTGTGGAAGGGCTGAGGGGGCTTTCCAGCCGGAGCCGGTGGCCACCGAAGGAGCGGGTTGTGCGCCGGTCGCCCCGCCGTCGCAGATGGGCCTGTACCGCTTGGGCCTGCTTTTGATCCATGTCACCCTTGACGTTGCCCTGCAGGGCGCTCGAACCCGGCGACTGGCGCCAATGATACAGGATGCGCGGGATATGGCCGATCCGACTGGTGCGTTCGGTCACCCGGAGAAAGAACTCGTAATCCTGCACCCCGTCGAAGGCGGGATCGAATCCCCCGGCGGCACGGGCTACGGTTGTGCGCACACCCAGGGCATGGCCGATATACATGACCCCCAGGAGAAACTCAGGTGAGTAGTCGGGCTTGAGGAAGGGAATGACCCGTTTGCCGTCGGCGGTGATCTTGTCCTCGTCGGAATACAGCGCATCCAGCTCCGGTTCCCGGGCCAGTCGGCGGGCGAATTCGGCGAGCGCATGCGGGCGGAGCAGATCATCATGGTCGAGCAGCACGACAAACTCACCTTGCGCCATGGCCAGGGCGTCATTGGTGGCACGGCTGATGCCGCCATTGTTTTCCCGGGTCTGGACGCGAATGCGGGGATCGGTCGCGGCCAGCCGATGAAGCGTGTCGGTGAGGCTGGACAATCCCGAACCGTCATCGACCAGACAAAGCTCCCAGTGGGGGTGGCACTGGGCCTGCACGGATCCTATGCAGGCGCGGAGGTAGGACTCCGGGGTTTTATAGA
>JANMTJ010000517.1:0-3911 GCA_031390295.1 Oleiharenicola sp. | reverse complement strand
CATTCTCCGCACCGAGCTGCGCCGGCTGTTCCGCTGGCTCAAGGACAAGGGCGTGACCGCCGTCATCACCGCCGAGCGCGGGCGCGAATCACTGACGCGCCACGGGCTGGAGGAATATGTCTCCGACTGCGTCATCGTGCTCGATCACCGGGTCAACGACCAGATCGCCACGCGGCATCTGCGGGTGGTGAAGTACCGCGGTGCGCTGCACGGCACCAACGAGTTTCCTTTCCTCATCGGCGACGAAGGCATCAGCGTGCTGCCGATCACCTCGCTGGCGCTGAACCACAAGGTGTCCGCGGTCCGGATTGCCACCGGCATCCCCCGGCTCGACGCCATGCTGGGCGGCAAGGGCTTCTTCCGCGGGAGCAGCATATTGCTCACCGGCACGCCCGGCACGGGCAAGACGATCATCTCCGCCAACTTCGCCCAGGCCGCCGCCCGGCGCGGGGAACGCGTGCTCTTCTTCTCGTTCGAGGAATCGCCCGACCAGATCATCCGCAACATGCATTCCATCGGGTTGCGCCTGGCGCCGCTGGTCAAGCAGGGCCTGCTGCGCTTTCACTCGGCGCGGCCCTCGCTCTACGGCCTCGAGATGCACCTGGCCACGATGTTCAAGGAGATCGCGACCTTCAAACCCCACGTCGTCGTCATCGACCCCATCACCAGCCTGATGGTCTCCGGCACCGACTCCGAGGGCAAGGGCATGGTGACGCGGCTGATTGACTATTTGAAGGCGGGGCAGATCACCTCGCTCTTCACCAGTCTGACGCAGGGCGGCCACGCGCTGCAGCAAAGCGAGACCGCCATGTCCTCGCTCATGGACTCATGGATCCTGCTGCAGGACTTCGAGGGCAACGGCGAGCGCAACCGCGTGCTCTACGTGCTCAAGGCGCGCGGCATGGCGCACTCGAACCAGATCCGCGAGTTCCTGATCTCGGACCGGGGCGTTGACGTGGTGGACGCCTACATCGGGGCCAGCGGCGTGCTGACCGGCTCGGCCCGCGCGGCGCAGAATTCCCTCGAAAAAGCCGCCGTGCTGTCCGGCCAGCAGGAAGCCGCCCGGCTCAAGCGCGAGGTGGAGCGCAAGCGCGCCGCCATCGAACGTCAGATCAGCGGCCTGCGCTCCGATTACGAGAGCGAATCCGCGGAGCTGCGGCGCATTGCCGAGCAGGTCGGCACCAGCACGCGCATGCTCACCACCGAGCGGACCGCTTCCGGCATCCTGCGCCAGGCGGATGCGAAGGTGGCGTCCTTTTCGCGCGGCAAACCCAAACCGGGGCATAATCACTCATGAAAACCACGCCTTCCAAACGCCGCGCCGCGCCAGCGAAGCGCCCGCCCGCCACCCCGCTCTGGCAACTGCGCCTCTACGTGACCGACTCGACGCCCAAATCCCAGACGGCGTTCGCCAACCTGAAGGAATTTTGCGAAACCCACCTCAAGTGCCGCTATCGTATCACGGTGATTGACCTGGTGAAGCATCCCCATCTGGCCAGGGGCGACCAGATCCTGGCCGTGCCCACCGTGGTGCGCAAATTGCCGAAGCCCGTGCGCACCATCATTGGCAACCTTTCTGATACGGCCCGCGTGCTCGTCGGCCTGGACTTGCGCCCCGCCGCTTAACCGGAACGAATACCCTGAAAACCAACAAAATCCGCCGGGTGAAACCGGCCCAGAGCAAACCATCGGCTACCCGGCCCAAGGGCAGTTACTCCCTGCGGCTGTTCGTGGCGGGCGCCACGACCCGGTCCCGTCAGGCCGTCCTGCGGGTCCGTCAATTGTGCGCCGCCGAACTTAATGGCGGCGGCCGGCTGGAAGTGATCGACATCTACCAGCAGCCCGCCCTCGCGCGCGTGCACCAGATCATCGCCACCCCGACGCTCATCATCGAATTTCCCCGGCCGATGCGCCGGTTCATCGGCAACCTCGCCAATACCACCGGCCTGTTCGTCGAGCTGGATGTGAGCACCAAGGGTAAAATCGCCCTGTGAAAACCACCCGCCTCATTTGAGCAAACCGCTCATGCCACAGAACCCAGCCGCTTCCCTTCTCGTAGCAGCCGTCGTCAGACGGCTGACCAGCGGTGTTACCACCGCTGCTACATCCCATTCGAAGCAAGTTTACCCGCCTGCAGCGGCGCCGAAGGCGACCAGGGCTTCGGTGAATCGGACCCACCAAGCATGAAACCTCTCCGCACTAGGAAAGCGACCCGGCCCACGCCGGCGGCGAAGGCTGGCGAACTCGCCCGGCTCCGGGCGCGGCTCGCGGTGGCGGAGCAAACGCTCCGGGCCATCCGCAGCGGCGAGGTGGATTCCGTGGTCGTGGCGGGGAAAAGCGGCCCGCAGGTGTTCACGCTCGTGGGCGCCGAGCACGCCTACCGGATGCTCATCGAGTCCATGAACGAGGGGGCGCTGACCCTCACCCGGGACAAGACCATCCTCTACGCCAACCAGTGCTTCGCGCGCCTGGTCAAATGCCCGCTGGAACAGGTGACGGGCGGTTCCTTGCGCCGTTTCCTCTCCCCCGCGGACCGCAAATCGCTCCGGCTGCTGCTGAAGCGGGCCGCCAAAGCCGGCTCCAAGATCCAGCTGTCCCTCGTCGCCGGTGACTCTTCGCTGGTGCCCGTGCAAATCTCCATCCGCCGCCTGGCCAGCCATGGTTTCAAACAGACGCTGTTCGGCCTGGTCGTGACGGACATGACGGAGGCCCAGCGCACCGAGGGCCTGCTGCGGGCCCTGGCACAGCGCATCGTGCAGGTGCAGGAGACCGAACGCGAGCGCGTGGCCCTTGAACTCCACGACCACATCACCCAGCTGCTCATCGCGGTCCTTTTCCGCAGCCAGACGCTCACCGACAGCCTGGCGGGGCGCGACGGTCCCGCCAAGAAAGAGGCGGCGAAACTCCGCGAGATGATCGGCCAGACGGTCGCGGAAGTGGAACGCATCTCCCGCGGCCTGCGGCCCAGCATTCTGGACCAACTGGGCCTGTTCTCGGTCTTGCGCGCCACCGGCGCCGAGTTTGCGGATCGGACCGGCGTGACTGTCCGGCTGACCGACCTGGAGCTGGCCGTCCGGCTGCCCGCCGACATCGAGCTGGCCCTCTACCGCATCTTCCAAGAAACCCTGAAGAACGTCGAGCAGCACGCCCGGGCCCGCCACGTGACCGTGGCCCTGACGGAGCAAAATGGCTTCGTGCAACTGGCGATCAAGGACGATGGAATCGGCTTCGACGCGGAGCATCATGCGGCCCGCCGCAAGGGCCGGGGCATTTTGGGCCTGGTCGGGATGCGGGAACGGGCCGCCGCCGTGGGCGGCACCCTCACGGTCAAGTCCGGTCACCGGGCGGGCACCGAGATCGAGGTGCGCATTCCCCTGCCGCCCGGCGAAGTGGCGGCCTGAACCCGCGGGCGGCGTTGGCAGTTGCCCGGATGTGCTTCCAGAAAATCACTCCACCATTCCGTCATTCTGAGCGTAGCGAAGAATCCAGCACGATAACCGCAGCCAGTCTGAGCGACGGTCATTCAAATGGATTCTTCGCTGCGCTCAGAATGACAAACCAGTTATACGCACCCGCAAAATGGACCTCGGCCGCCACCGTTTTAAGATCCCCTCAATCAAGCGGGGTGTCGTGCAGCGACGGGGTGTGTGAGTGGAGTCTGGATTGAGGCGACCGCCGCACCCCCGCCCCCTCACAGCACGCGCAGGAAGGCCTCGAGGTCCGACTTTTCCGCATCCGTCAGCTGCGTCCCGAGGATCAAATTGAAAAACTCGATCGTGTCGGCGAGCGTGAGCAGCCGTCCATCATGCAGGTAGGGCGGCGAGTCCTTGAGCCCGCGCAACGGGAACGTCTTGATCGGGCCGTCGCCCGTCATCATGGCCCCGCGGACCAATTGCGGGGCGTGGAAGCGC
>JANMTJ010000511.1:0-1919 GCA_031390295.1 Oleiharenicola sp. | reverse complement strand
CGCCACGGTGGCGGCACTCGAAACCTTTGGGCACTGGCGCGTCGACGCCCGCAGCGACGCCGCCGCTGAAGCAGTTTCGGGCTGCGAATACCTCTTGCGCGTGACGCGTGCCAAGCCGGCTCCGCCGCCGCCCTTGGGCTGGCGAGCAATTGCCAACGTCCGCCGGCCGACCGACCGCGACGAAGTCACGCAGGTTTTCCGCCGCGACCGTTGAATCTGAGCACTTCATCAAGCCGCAGGACGGCGCCACGAATTCGTGCCCCGTTGCAACCGTTACACGCGCGCAGCCCGTCAGCAACGGTGCACACGCGGCAGGAGACTTCAGGTCTGCAGTTCGCGCAGCTTGATTTCGCTGGCGCTCTCACCCAAGCGGGGCAGCGGCGGCGCCACCGCTTTGGCAGACGGTGAACCCAGTTCACCCTGGAATTGAATCGCCTCGGTGTGCATCATGTTGCCCAGGGCCGCATAGGCAGCGGCCAAGGCAGCTTCGTCGCTGACGACGTTTACGTCGGGTTGCGAAATCGCCATCGGCATGGTGTCGAGCACGGCGGCCGTGTTGTAGGCATCGGCTTCGATACACGGGTCCATATGCTCACGGTCCAGGATCGCCACCGCCATCTTCGAGCGCAAGTTGGCCAGGCCCTCGGGTGACCAGTTGGTCACCAGGCCCTCCAACTGTTCCAGCGCGCGTTGCAGCACCCCCAGGGGCAGCTTGTGCAAGGCGCGCATGCCTTTCTTCTGGATCGCTTCTTCGACAAATACCAATTGCCGCAGGGTGGTTCGGCTCTGCGGCACTTCAGCCAGCAGATCGCCCAGATGCCGGTGGATCAACACCAGTTCCTGCTCCAGCTTGCGTGCCACCGCATCCTCATGGCTGCCACTGGCGCGCTTCTTGCGCTTTTGCTCCGGCTCGGGTCTGTCTTCTAGTGCGAGGTGCAGCCCCGTGCCATCGCGCTTCAAGGCCACGTCGTACTTGAAGAAGGCCGCCGCCGCGCGCTGCAAGGAGTCAAACAAATTCAACAAGGCGCTCATGCTTGGTCCAGCCCACCGCTATCAACCCGGTCTACCGGGGCATGGCAGACGTATCGGCACAGTTTGGCCGCAGCTTGAGCCAGGCTTGTGAGCGTTCGTATCGGCCGCAGCGGGCACTCGGTGCAGCGCGGCTGCCGCGGTCAGGCGACGCAAGTGCGGTTCTTGCCCGTGCGCTTGGCCTCGTAGAGACCTTCATCCGCGCGCTCCAGCGCCGCTTGCAAGGCCTCGCCCGGCCGCCAGGCGGTGACGCCGGCTGAGAAGGTCACGAAGACCTCCTTGCCATCGTGCAGGAACAGGGCCTCGGAGAGGCTGCGCTGCAAGCGCGTCATGGCCTGACTGGCCTCATCAATTTCGGCCCCGGGCATGAGCACGACGAACTCTTCGCCTCCGAAGCGCGCCAGATGATCCACCGGGCGCAGTCGCTCGCGCACGGTAGCCGCCAGCGCCTTAAGCGCCACGTCGCCTGTCGCGTGGCCCAGGGTGTCGTTGAGCTTCTTGAAGTTGTCGATGTCGATCAGCGCCACGGCCATGGCGCTGCCGCCCAGGCGCTGGCTGCGTGCACTCTCGGTTTCGAATGCCTGCAGCAGCCCGCGGCGGTTGGCCACTTGTGTGAGCACGTCGGTCGAGACTTCGTCGGACAGCCGTTTGAGCTCACCTTCGAGTTCGCTCACGCGGGCGGCAAGCTCGTCGGCTCGGTCGCGATCAGCCTGCAGTGCGGCTTGTGACCGTGCCACTGCCGCCTGCACGGTTTTGCTGTCGGCGAGCATGGCCCTGACGACGCTGGCCAGGCTTTCCAGCGAGTCGGCCTGCTCGATGGCCTGGGCGTGTTGCGACGCGGCCTGCTGAAAGCGCCCGGTATGCTCGCCCAACTCGCCTACCTCGAGCAG
>JANMTJ010000476.1:0-3772 GCA_031390295.1 Oleiharenicola sp. | reverse complement strand
CCGGCCGCCCCCTGTTTCTTAACCTCGGCTGTCGGGCCGTGTTTCTCGTCCGCCGGAAAGAGTCCCCATTCACTCATGCTGAAACCCCGGGCGAGCGCCCGCTGGCGCATCTGCACGTTGTGGTCCTTCGAGCCGGTGAGGTGATGCAAGGTGAAGACAAATTGGTCCGGCGGCACCAGCCGCAGATCGGCCTGCAGGCCGGAGAGCAGTCGCACACTCGCCTTGGACTCGCCGCGCGCCGTGACTTCCTGCACGCCTTCCTGCGCCACAAACCAGTCCACAATGGGTGCCGGTTCCGTCGTCGCCACGAGAAAATCCAGGTCGCCCACTGTCTCCATCCGGCGGCGCAGGCTGCCGCAGGATTCGACCTGCTGCACGCCGGGCAGCTTCCGCAGGCCGGCAAGGATGGGCGCACCCGCTTCACTCGCCTTCACCCACAGGTGCCGCCGGCCGTAGGCCTCGCGGTTGCGGATGCCCGCAAGGATTTTCTCCTGCGATTTCTCGCCGAAGCCGTCGAGGGCCGCCACCCGGTTCTCCGCGCACGCCGCCCGCAGCTTGGCGATCGAATCAACCCCGAGCTTGTCCTGGAGCGCCCGCACCTTCTTCGCGCCCAGTCCGGGAATCGACAGCATCTCCACCAAGCCCTCGGGCACGGAGGCGCGCAGCTTCTCATAATATTCCAGCCGGCCGGTGCGGTGCAGCTCGGAGATTTTCTGCGCCAAGGCCTCGCCGATGCCCTTGACCTCCTCCAGGGTGCCGGCCGCCACGCGCTGCGTGATCTCGGCCTCGCCGAGCCCCTCAAGCAGGCGCGCCCCGGCCTGATAAGCCCTGATCTTGAACGGGTTCTCACCCTTCAATTCCAGCAAGGTGCCGATGTCATTCAGCACGGCAGCGATCTCGGTTTTGTTCACAGCCCCAAACAAAACACCAAGAAACCAAGAAGCAAAGTCTCTTAGTTGCTTTGCTTCTTGGTGTTTGCGTCCGGTATTTCACGGACCAGCCGCGCCACTTCGGCCCGGTTGACCTTGCCCGAGGCGTTCACCGGCCAAGCCTTCAGTCCGATCACCCGCTTCGGTCGTTTCGCTGGAGACAGCAGCCGGGCCATGGCCGCTTCCACGCCGCCGAGATTGGGTTTTGCTTCCGCTGGATAAGCCGCCACGACGGTCTCCCCCCACTCCGGATCGGGCAGGCCCAGCACCACCACGTCAGGCAGTTCCCCGGTGCCGCGCAGCACCGCCTCCACCTCGGCGGGATTCACCTTCTCCCCGCCGGTGATGATGACGGCGTCGTGTCGTCCGGTGACATGCAGTTGTCTGCGCTCATCCAACCAGCCGCCGTCCTGCGTCGCGAAATTACCGGTCTCCCTCCATTCCGGGTAGTAACCCCGGAAGACCGATTCGCCGCCAACCAAGATTGAGCCCTCCTCGTCAAATCCGACTTTCGCATGCGGCAGCACCGTCCCGCAACTGCGGGCCCCGGCCAGAAACTCTTCCGGCCGCAACGCGGCCACCATCGCGGCCGTCTCGGTCAGGCCGTAACCGGGCGACAAGGGCAGGCGCAGGGCCGCGGCCTGATCCAGCAATCCGGGCCAAGCCGGTGCACCGCCGAGAAAAATGATCCGGAATTTCTGCAGCCACTCCACGGCACGCTCCTGCCGTAACAGTCGCTCCAGCTGGGTCGGCACGAGCGAGATGGTCCAGCCATGCGCCTTGTCGGTCAAGGCTGGCACCGCGCCCCCCTCGACTGCCTTCCAGTCCAGCGGGCGGTACTCCCCGCCGGTCAATACGCAGCGCATCCAGGCCATCAACCCGCTGACGTGATGCAGCGGCAGCACCCCCATCGCATTGACCTGCGGCAAACTGAAATGCTGCGTGAATCCGTGCACGGCCACCGCGATCGTGGCGGCATCGTGGCGGGCAAAACGCACCTGGCCCCCGGTTCCGCCGGTCGGGATGCAGAGCCATCCCAGCTGGGAGCTGTGAGCCGGGTGCGAGGAGCCAAGCAGGGAGGAAACCTGCGCTTTTTCAGCGATACCCCATTGCGGGTCGCAGAGGAAGACTTCCGATTCACCCGCCGCAGCCGAAGTGAACACCGTCATGAAATTCTTAGCTTCTGGTTCCGAGACCAGTTGGTAGGGCGCGTTATCCTTAACGCGCCGCGGGCCGTTAGGGATAACGGCCCCGACCTGGCTAGCCAACATCCGGCTCAGCTCAGCGCGGTCCATAATTCCTCCGGGTTGAAGCCTGCGTTCCAGCCGTCATCGAGCACCGGGCCCATGAACGGGCCGTCCCAGCGGTGGTCGCCAAAAATCTCCCCCACGCCGAAGCCCGGGGACCGCTTGACCAAACCGGGTTGGGTCCGGGCAAATTGCAAAATGGCCGAACGCCCAAGCGCGGTCTCGATCGCACTCGAGAGCACGACATCGGCCTTGGTCTTCAACGCCCAGTCGGCGAGTTCCACCAGCGGCCCCGTCAACGCCGGCTTGATGACGAAGATGCCGGTCCAGCCCAGGGCCTGCCACTTCCGCGCCTCCTCCAGCCGGACGACCGATTCATCGAGGGCGAGTTTCACCGGATAATCCTGCGCCAAGCCCATCAGGCTGTCCACATCCGCGGGGGCGACGGGTTGTTCGACAAACTCCACGGGCCGTTCCGCGCACCGGGCCAGCCACCGCTCCGCCTGCCGGCGGGTCCAGGCCCCATTGGCATCGAGGCGGAGTTTGGCATAGGCCGGCAGCAGCGTGATCAACTCGTCGAGCAGACCCAGTTCCTGGTCCATGTCACCGACCCCGACCTTCCATTTGAAAGTCAGCCAACCGGCCTCGAGACGAGCCGGCAGCGCTTCAAGCCCGGCCCGGCCGGCTGGCAGCAGAGCCGTCAGCGGCACACGCAGAGCGGATTTCGGTGAACCGGCAACCGAGCGAGCTGAGGCCAGGGCGAAACGCACACAGCCATAGCGTTCCCCTACGGCGTCGAGAATCTTGTCCGCCACCTTGTCGCCGAACTTCCCGCAAAGCTCCTGGGCCTCGGCCAGGGTTTCGGTCCCGAAGTGCGGAATGGGGGCGATTTCCCCATAACCCACCCGGCCCGCCTCAGCCTCCAGGCGGACGATGATGCCCACCCGCTCCGACCACAGCCCGTGGGCCGTCCGCAGGGGCGTGCGCATGGGCAACCGGTAGGGGCGATGGGAAAAACTGTAATCCATGGAGAAACCACGGAATACACGGAATACACCGAAGAAGGCAACCTGCCATCTACGTCTCCTTCCGTGTGTTCCGTGTATTCCGTGGTTAAAAGCGGTTTCCTTTCTTCCTGAGTTTTTGTTTGTGGTTTCCGGCCCGAGGAGTATTTCGTTCATGGCAACGATGCCCAAGCCTGTTGCCTCCTCCACCAGCGATTCGGACTTTTACCTGCCCGCCGAACGCTTCTTTGCCACCAACCTGCCGAACGCGCTCACGTACGACGACGTTTCGCTCGCCACGCTCCACTCGGATATCCTGCCGAAGGACACCGATCTGGCCACCTCGCTGTCCGACAGCCTGCGGCTCCAGATCCCCGTCATCTCCTCGGACATGGATACCGTCACCGAGTCGCGCATGGCCATCGCCATGGCCCTCAACGGCGGCCTCGGGCTCATCCATTACAACCTGCCCGCCAAGGACCAGATCAAGGAGGTCGCCCGCGTAAAGCGCCACGTTCACGGCCTCATCCAGGACCCCATCACCGTCGGGCCCGATGACACGGTCGGCGACGTCCTCCAGCTCATCGAGCAA
>JANMTJ010000456.1:0-5772 GCA_031390295.1 Oleiharenicola sp. | reverse complement strand
GTGCTCGATTTCGGCGCGGGCGGCCGGGGCGCGACTGATGACACCGCGGCCTTGCTCGCGTGCATTGCCGCGGTGCAACCGCGGGGCGGGGTGGTGTGGGTGCCCGCGGGCGACTACACGCTCACCGGCGACATCGTCGTGCCGTCCGCGGTCACGATCCAGGGCGCGGGCCTGTGGCACACGACCTTCGTGGGCGACGAGTCGCTCTACGGGCAGGCCGGGCGCCGCGTGCGGTTCAAATTGTCGGGCACCGGCATGCACCTGGCGGATTTCGCGATCCTCGGCCACCTGAACTACCGGAACGACCAGGAGGCCAACGACGGCATCGTCGGCGCCGGGTGCACGGACGCCTCCATTGCCCGGATCTGGGTGGAGCACACCAAGGCCGGCGTGTGGGTCTACAACGGCGTCAATCTCCTGATCGACGGCTGCCGGTTCCGCAACCTGCTCGCCGACGGCGTCAATTTCTGCGTCGGGACGAGCCGTTCCGTGGTGCAGAACTGCTCGGCCCGCGGCACCGGCGACGATTGCTATGCCGTGTGGCCCGTGGCCTCGGACCAGGGGCACGACGAGCGGGCGGAGAAGCCCGGGCACAATGTGATCCGCCGCTCGACCGGTCAGCTCACGTTCCTGGCCAACGGCGCCTCCCTCTACGGCGGCGCCAACAACCGTATCGAGGACTGCCTGTTCACCGACATCGCCACGGGCTGCGGCATTTTGATCAGCACGACTTTCCCGACCGCGGACGAAGCCGGGAAGGTGGACAACAACTTCAGCGGCACCACGGTGGTGCGGAACAACCGGCTGGTCCGCTGCGGTGGCTACGACCACTCGTGGACGTGGCGCGGCTCCTTCCAGATCTGCATGGACCGCCGCAGCATCTCCGGGCTGCAGGTCAGCCAGCTGGAGATCCGCGACAGCATTTCCGATGGCATCACCGTCGTCGCCCCCGGCCGGTCGAAGGGCGAGGGCACGTTGTCGGCCACGGTGCTGGAGGACGTGACGGTTTCCGGTACCGGCCTCGGCGCCCCCGGCCGTCCCGGCCTGTGGATCCGCGAGGACGCCAGCGGCGGCCTGAAGCTGGTCAGGCCGCAATTGGCCCGGGTGCACAATGATTCCGCGGGCTTCCAAATCATCACCCGGCCGGAATAGCCCGGATGGGCAGAAATGGCCCATTTTGGCCTCAAACAGGGCTTATTATTCTTTCTGCAAACGTTGCAGAAGGGGGTTACCGGGCTTGACCGTTCCCGGCGGGAGGAGCACTAAAAGCCATGCTTTCCGTTACCCCCGCCGGAAACGTCACCCTGCAGGACGTGGCTGCCAAGGCCGGCGTGTCGATCTCGACCGCCTCGCGCAGCCTCACCGGCGTGGTGAATGTTGCCAAGGTCACCCAGACCCGCGTGCTGGCCGCCGCTGAGGCGCTCGGCTATCGCTACAATCCCCTGTTCGGCGAGGTCATGCGCGCCACGCGCCGCGGCCAGTCCAACCACTATCTCGGCACGCTGGCCTATATCACGCCCTACGACGATGTGCAGGAATGGCGGGCCACGCCCACACTGTGCCGCCACTGGTCGGCCGCCCGGGACCAGGCGGCGCTTTTCGGGTTCGGCGTGACGGAGTTCGCCATGACCTCGCAAGGCATGACGGGCCGCCGCCTCGGCGAGATCCTCAAGGCCCGGGGCATCACGGGAATCTTGCTGGCCGCGTTCCCGAAGGATCCCTTCGAGCTGGTGCTGCCGTGGGAGCATTTCGCCACGGTGCCCGTGGGCCACATGGTGCAGGACCCGCAGCTCGACTGCGTGGTGAGCGACCACACGCAGGCGGTGCTGCTCGCCGGGCGGGTGCTCGCGGCGCGCGGCTACCGCCGGATCGGCCTCGCGATCGAGAGCTACCAGAATTCCATCACGAACCACGGTTGGGCGAACGGCTACGCGGCGCTGCCCGCGGAGAACACCGCGCTGGCCGCGATCCCGCCGTTCCTGCCGGAGAAATTGGCCGTAGGCGCCTTTGTGGAGTGGGTGCGGGCGCACCGGGTGGATTGCGTGCTGACCCTGTCGACCTTTCGCAACCAGCCGAACCGGATGCGGGAATGGCTGGCCGAGGCCGGCCTGGCCTGTCCCCGCGACATCGGCCTGGTCTCGCTCGACGTCACGCCTGCGACCGCCACGTGGGCGGGTATCGACCAGAATTCCGACGAGATTGGCAAGGCGGCCGTCGACCTGGTTCTGTCCAAGGTGCGGGCCGGCGAGCGCGGCATCCCCAAGGTGCACCGCAGCATCCTCGTGCACTGCTGCTGGCGCGACGGGAACACCGTGCGGGCGGTCAAAGGCGTGGAAGCCTGCGCCTGAGGCTCACGCCAGGACGCGGGCTTATTCGGACCGGCCTTCATTCAGGAGGGTGCGCAGGTATTCGCCGGTGGGGCTGAACTTGCCGTCGAGGATCGCCCGGTAGGCGGCCTGGCCGTGCAGCTGGCGGACCTTTGCGTATCGGCGCCAGTCCAGGGAGGACGAATGGTCGAGGTAGGCGAAGAGCTCGCTGCTCCAGAAGAACGACACCAGCCCGATCCGCTCCTCCCGGGCCAGCTTGAGCATCAACGCGATGAACTTCTGGTCGAGCGGCGACCAGAAAGAGTAGGGATCGAGCCGGAACACCGCGGCGGTCCCCGCGATGCTGCCGCCGGGCTGCAGCGTCTTCATCAGCCAGGACTCGTCCAGGATGGCCTGTTTGCCCGCGGCGTGAGCGATCCGGGCCATCTCGCGGGCGTGGCCGACCATGTCGCCGGTGACCGGGTAGACGTGGATGGACACGAAGTCCACCGACGTGTGCTGGGCGAATTCCCGGGCGTAGGCCGGGTCGCTCCAGGAGACGCTGCCCGCGCCGATGAGGGTCCGGCCGCGGTCCGTCCCCTCCAGCACGAAGTTCACGACGTCAGCCGCCACCTTCGGGTCGGCGAGTTCGCGCAGGCCGGTGAGGCGCGCCTGGGTGTCGGGCTCGGTCAGCAGGGCGAGGTAGTCGGGCTGCAGCTGGCGCAGGACGATCCGCACCATGCTGCGGTACTCGCGCTTGAAGCGGTCGAGGTCCAGCCCGCGGTACAGGCCCTTGAACGGGCTGAACGGCGTGTCGGAGAACAGCACCGTGACGTGCGGCATCACCTTCAGGCCGCGCGCATGGGCCAGCTTCACCACCTGCCGGTAGAATTCCAGGTACTCGGCGTGACGGGGAAAATCCAGCCGGAGGAGCGGGTATTGCACTTCGAACCGCACCCAGCCCAGCCCGAGTTCACGGAAGCGGTCGAGGCAGGGTCCGACCGCGGCGAGCGTGGCCGGGTCCAGCAGCACCGGGCCGCGGTTGCTGTTGGCCATGAGCAGGTCGGCGCCCGCGAGTGGCAGCCGGCCGGCGTCGGCCGGCACCGGCTTCGCCAGCTCCGCATCGAGCAGCCGCTCCAGTCCTTGGTAGAGTTCTGCATACTTGGGTGGGACGGGCGGTGCCGCGCCGGGCAGGAGACCGGCCGCCCCGCAGGCGAGCAATGCGACACCGAACCGGCCGAGCCGGAGAACAGGACAACCAGGGTTAGGATTCACGATGAGGGGGCGGGCGGGGGATTCGGCTTGCGCTGACACTGGTATCACCGTCTCCCGTCCCCGGCAATCCCGTCGTAACCGGACTTTGTTGCCGGCCTCGTGCCCGGCCGGGCCCCAACAAGAGGAAGCCGGCTTTCCTGAACCAGCTGCGGGCTTACTGGACGGTCCCATCGATCCGCCCTTGTGCCGTATTCCCGGGCGGGGTTGGCTTCGGCGCACCCCATGTCGCTTCGCTGGCGCATCGCCCTCCTTGTCAGCCTCGCCATTGCGATCAGCTACCTCGATCGGCAGACGTTGCCCGTCGCCATCGGCGAAATCCAGCGCGAGATCCCGATCTCCAATTCGGTCAAGGCGTTCCTGGATTCCGCCTTTCTCCTCACCTACGGGCTGATGTATGTCGGCGGGGGGCGCCTGATGGACGTGCTCGGCACGTACCGCGGATTCCTGGTCATCATGGTGTTCTGGTCGCTGGCCTGCGCGAGCCACGGCTTTGCCGGCGGCGTGCTGGCCCTGGCCGCGAGCCGGCTCCTGCTCGGCGTGGGGGAGGGCGGGGGATTTCCCGCGGCGACGCGCGTCGTCGCCGAATGGTTTCCCGCGAAGGACCGCGCCACGGCCATGGGCCTGATCAATGCCGGCACGGGCGTCGGCGGCGTGATCGCCCCGCCGCTCATCGCCGCCATCATCCTCAATGTCCACTGGCTCGGCGTATCGTCGTGGCGCTGGGTTTTCCTCATCACGGGTGCGTTCGGCCTGGTGTGGACGGTTGGCTGGCTCTGGCTCTACCGCGCGCCGGAGGGCAACCAGCCCCTGGCCGCCGCGCCGCGCGCGGTCCCGATGCGGGAGCTGCTGCGGTTTCGCGAGACCTGGGGCGTGATCAGCGCAAAGTTCCTCTCCGATGCCGCCTGGTATTTCTACATGTTCTGGCTCCCGAAATACCTCCTCGACGCGCGGGGTTTCAACATCAAGGCCGTCGGCTCCGTCGCCTGGATTCCCTTCGCCGCCGCCGCGCTCGGTTGCGTCGTGGGTGGCGGGCTCTCCAGCTGGCTCATGCACCGCGGCCATTCGGTCAATGCCGCGCGGAAGATCGCGCTGGGCCTCAGCGC
This sequence comes from Oleiharenicola sp., assembly GCA_031390295.1. Classification (GTDB taxonomy): domain Bacteria; phylum Verrucomicrobiota; class Verrucomicrobiia; order Opitutales; family Opitutaceae; genus Lacunisphaera. The sequence continues at coordinate 1,088 of JANMTJ010000456.1, read as the reverse complement.
CGCCCTGATGCCCTGCGTGATGCTCGTGCCGCATGTATCCGTGGCGTGGGTCATCTTCCTGTTCAGCGTCGCTTTCTTCGGGCAGCAGTCGTGGTCCACCCTGGTCATGACGCTGCCGACCGACCTTTTCCCGAAAAACGCCGTCGGTACCGTGGCCGGCTTTGTCGGGCTGGGCGGGGCGCTCGGCGGCGTGGTGCTCGGGCAGCTCGCCGGTTACCTGCTCGACCATGGTTTCAGCTACACCCCCGTGCTCGTCATCGCCGGCTCGTTGCATGTTGCCGCGTTCCTGGTCATCTTGGCGACCGTGCGTTCGCTCCAACCGCTGCCCCTGACCCCTCCCGACCATGCCGCCGCGACCTGAACACAAACCCGGCCGCCTGCGCTTCGGCTGCTGCGGCTGCATGATATCGCCGGCCGATCCGCTCGGCGCCGACATCGTGGAGCAGCTCGCCGCGCTCGGCTACGACTACATCGAGCTCTCGCTGCGCGACCTCGCGGCGCTGTCCGAGCCGGCGTTCGCGGCGCTGGCCACCCGCCTGCAACGCGCCGGCGTCCCGTGCGAGGCGTGCAATAATTTCTTTCCCGCTGAAATCCGCCTCACCGGCCCGGCCGCCGACCTGCCCGCCGCCCTGGATTACGCGTGGGCGGCGCTGGCCCGGGCGGCGCGCCTGGGGGTTTCGATCGTCGTGTTCGGCAGTTCCGGCGCGCGGAACGTGCCGGCGGGTTTTCCCCTGGCGGACGCCTGGGCGCAGCTGCGGGAGTTGCTGGCTGCGCTCGGGCCGGTCGCGGACGGGCACGGCATCACGATTGTGATCGAGCACCTCAACCGGGGGGAATCCAACATCCTCAATTCCATCGCCGAGGGCGGACGCATGGCGCGGGAAGTGGCGCACCCACGCGTCCGGGTGCTGGCCGACGCCTACCACGTACGGCAGGAAAAGGAAGACCCCGCCATCCTGGCGGCGGTCGCGCCCGTCGCGCACGTGCATATCGCCGAGCAGGCCGGGCGCCTGTTTCCGTCGGGCGGCGATCCCGAGCTGGCCGACTTTTTCCAGAAACTCCGCGCGACCGGCTACGCCCAACGTGTC
>JANMTJ010000422.1:0-1599 GCA_031390295.1 Oleiharenicola sp. | reverse complement strand
TCGAGCAGGCGTTTGCCAAGGTCGAGGCCTGGGTGCAAAAGACCCGGCCCGGCCTGGAGGTCTACGTCGGCGAGTTTGGCGTCTACCGCGTCGCCGATGCGGATTCCATGCGCAATTGGATCTACACCCTCCGGCACAACTGCGAAAAGCGCGGCTGGGGCTGGGCGGTCTGGGACTACAAGGGTGGGTTTGCCGTCCGCAATGCCGAAGGGAAGGGCACCCCGATTCTCGACGGGCTGTTCAAGGTTCCGGCGGCCATGGCCCCGTAAGGCCCGGCCTTCTCCGCCGGGGGCGGATGGATTCTCCTGCTTGCCAGAATGGCGGGCGTGAGTGCATTGCTGCATTCCCCCCTCCGGGCACGAGCCGACCCGGGCCCAGCGCGCCCTGCGCAAAAACTGAAGTTGAACGTGGTCACGGTTTTGGGGCTTGGCTCCGCCGGGTCGCGCTGACTGGGTGAAGCCCGATGACCCTGTCGAACGGACAAATGCTGGTGGCGGGATGGCTGGCAGCCACGAGTTGCACGGCCTTTGTGCTGTTCGGCTACGACAAGTGGCTGGCCGGGCGGAAGGGTGGGCGTGTCGCCGAGTCCACGCTCTGGCTCGCCAGTGCGTGCGGCGGCTGGCCGGGCGGCCTATTGGGCATGCTCATTTTCCGCCACAAATCGGCGAAGGCGTCCTTCCAGTTCAAGTTCGCCGCCGCATTTGTGGTCTGGATCGCGCTGTTGTGGGCCGGGTGGCGGGCCGGAGGGTTTCGATGAGGGAGATGTGCTACCGCTGTTTCTGGCCGGCCAGCCTCTGCTGGTGCCCGTCGCTGCGGCCAATGGAGACGCGGACGCGCTTCGTGTTTCTGATGAGCCCGAAGGAATTCAAGGAGGAGAAGGCCGGCACCGGCCGGCTCACCCACCTCTGTCTGCCAAACAGCGAACTGCACATGGGCAAGGGCTTCGAGGGAGATGAGGCAGTGCAGGTCCTGCTGGCCGATCCGGCGAATTACTGCGTGCTGCTGTATCCCGGCCGGGAGGCCAAGAACCTCACGACCGGCGATTTCGACCCGGCCGGACTGGCGGGCCGGCGGCTCGTGGTCTTCCTGCTCGATGCGACCTGGGGCGGCGCCCGGAAGCTGCTGCGCCTGAGCCCGAGCCTGCAGCGGTTGCCGCGCATCATGTTCACCCCGACGACGCCCAGCCGCTACATCATCAAGCAGCAGCCGCAGGAAGGCTGCCTCTCCACGCTGGAGGCCGTGCACGAACTGCTGCTGGTGCTGGAACGGACCGGCCTCGACCGCTATCCCGATCCCGGGCAGTTGATCGCCGTGTTTCACCGCATGCAGGATTTCCAGATGAAGTGCGCCGCGGATCCGACGCGGCCGGGCTACCGGCGCCACCCCTACAGCGATCCGGCCACGCGCAAGCTGCCGCGAGAGGAACGGAATTACCTGAAGAAACCGGCGGCGGGCAATTTGTAGGGCTGCCGCTTGCCGGCAGGCCGGGAGCGAGGCCCGGCGACAAGCGCCGGCCCTACACAGCCCAAAGCAACCTCAGGCCAGCTTTGCCTGCACAAGCTTGCTGACCGCGCCGAAGTCGATGAGTCCGGCCTCGGG
>JANMTJ010000349.1:0-4659 GCA_031390295.1 Oleiharenicola sp. | reverse complement strand
AGATCCACGCCCGTGTGGCCGGCGAAGGCCATCTCGGCGACGGTGGCGAGCAGGCCGCCGTCGGAGCGGTCGTGGTAGGCGAGAAGTTTCTTATCCCGGCCGAGCTGCTGCATGACCTTCCAGAAATTCTTAAGGTCGGTGGCGTTGTCGACGTCGGGCGTGGCCTCGCCCATCTGGGAGACGACCTGGGCGAGAATCGAACCACCCAAACGATTTTTCCCACGACCCAGATCAATCAACAGGAGCACCGTATCGCCGATGGATCCAGAATCCTGATTTTTTAACACAGAGGACGCAGAGAGCGTGGAGGATTTGGAATTATCCAGACCAGAATTCTCTACGCTCTCTGTGACCTCTGTGTTTAAATTCCGGTCGTATTGCAATTGCGGGGTGAGCGTCAGCCGGATGTCGGTGACCGAGGCGAAGGCCGAGACGATGAGCGAGATGGGCGCGGTGACCCGTTTCTGCTCGGAGCCCTCGTGCCAGACCGTGGACATGCTCATCGAGTCCTTGCCGACGGGGATGGTAATGCCGAGGGCGGGGCAGAGTTCCATGCCGACGGCCTGCACCGCGGCGTAAAGGTCGGCGGCGTCGCCGGGGACGGCGGGCGCGGCCATCCAGTTGGCCGAGAGGTTTACTTTGCCGAGGTCGCCGACCTGGGCGGCGGCGAGATTGGTGAGGGCCTCGCCCACGGCGAGGCGGGCGGACGCCGCGGCGTTGTTGACCGCAACGGGGGTGCGCTCGCCCATGGCCATGGCCTCGCCCGAATAGACGTCGAACGTGGCGGCCGTGACGGCGCAGTCGGCGACGGGCACCTGCCACGGGCCGACCATCTGGTCGCGGGCGATCAGTCCGCCGAGCGTGCGGTCGCCGATGGAGATGAGGAAGGTTTTGTCGGCGACGGCCGGGTGGGAGAGGACGCGCTTCGCGGCCTCGAGAAGGGTCACACTGCGCAGGTCGAGCCGGTGCTGCGGGCGCGGCCGCGAGGTTTCCTTGCGGTGCATGCGCGGCGGTTTGCCGAGCAGGACCTCAAGCGGCAGGTCGATGGGCGTGTTCTTGAAATGCGGATCCTCGACGACGAGCTTCTTTTCCTCCGTGGCTTCGCCAACGATGGCGAACGGGGCGCGTTCGCGTTCGCAGAGTTGCTTGAAGATGTCGATGCGGTCAGCGGGGACGGCGAGGACGTAACGCTCCTGCGATTCGTTGCACCAGAGCTCGAGCGGGGACATGCCCGGCTCGTCGCTGGGCAGCCGGCGGAGGTTGAATTTTCCGCCGCAACCACCGTCATTGACGAGTTCGGGCAGAGCGTTGGATACGCCACCGGCCCCGACGTCGTGGATGAACGAGATGGGGTTTTCCGTGCCGAGGGCCCAGCAGCGGTCGATGACTTCCTGGCAGCGGCGTTCCATCTCGGGGTTGTCGCGCTGGACGCTGGCGAAATCGAGGTTCTCGTCGCCGTGTCCGCTCGCCATGGAGCTGGCCGCGCCGCCGCCGAGGCCGATCAGCATGGCCGGCCCGCCGAGGACCACAAGTTGGTCGCCGGGGTTGATCTTCCCCTTCTGCACGTGCTCGGCCTTGATGTTGCCGAGGCCGCCGGCGAGCATGATGGGCTTGTGGTAGCCGCGGAGTTCGGAGCCATGGGCGCCGGGCACCTGTTGCTCAAAGGTGCGGAAATAGCCGTTGATGGCCGGACGGCCGAACTCGTTGTTGAAGGCTGCGCCGCCGAGCGGCCCCTCGATCATGATGTCGAGGGCGGAGACGATGCGGCCGGGTTTGCCGAAGTCCTTTTCCCAGGGCTGGACCGCGCCGGGCAGGCGCAGGTTGGAAACGCTGAAGCCGACGAGTCCGGCCTTGGGTTTCGAGCCGCGGCCCGTGGCGCCTTCGTCGCGGATCTCGCCGCCGGAGCCGGTGGCGGCGCCGGGGAAGGGGGAGATGGCGGTCGGGTGGTTGTGCGTCTCGACCTTGCAGAGGATGTGGATGTCCTCGTCGTACGCGGCGTATTCGTGGGTACGGGGGTCGCTGTAGAAGCGACCGCCCCTGGTGCCGGTGAACACGGCGGCGTTGTCCTTGTAGGCGGAGAGGATGCCTTCGCTGTGCAGGGTGTAGGTGTTCTTGATCATCTGGAACAGCGACTTGTCCCTGACGGAACCGTCGATTTCCCAGGTGGCGTTGAAGATCTTGTGGCGGCAGTGCTCTGAGTTGGCCTGCGCGAACATCATCAGCTCGACGTCGGTGGGGTCGCGGCCGAGTGCGGTGAAGGCCGACAGGAGATAGTCGACCTCGTCGTCCGCCAGAGCGAGGCCGAGGTCGGCATTGGCGGAGACCAGGGCCGCGCGGCCGGCGGTCAGCACCGGCACGGTCCCCAGCGCGCGCGCTGGCTCGTGGCTGAAAAGGACCTCACAAGTGGCCAGGTCGCCGAAGACGGCCTGGGTCATGCGGTCGTGAAGCTTGCTCCGCAGGATTTGCATCTGGGCCGAGTCGAGGGGGGAAAGCGGGAAGGGCGGGGCGGTTTCACCGACATCGACGGTGTAGGCGATGACGCGCTCGATGCGCTTGATGGCGGTGAGCCCGCAGATGTGGGCGATGTCGGTGGCCTTGGAGGACCACGGCGAAATGGTGCCGGGGCGCGGGGCAACGACCTGGACGACGCCGTTGACCCGGGCGGAAGCACGGCTGGGACCGTGGGTGAGCAACTGGTCGAGCACGCTGCGCTCGGCGGAGGTCAGTTCGCGGACCACCTCGACCACATGGACAAACTCGGCGTCGAGAGCACAGGCGGGCAAGCCGGCGGCGATGAGATCCTGCAGGAGCTTGGCGAGGCGGAAAGGGGAGAGGGCAGGTGAGCCGCGGAGGATCAGCATGGTAGGCATGAAAACCTTTCAAACATCACCCGACCGGTCAAGTGGGGGAAAGGGCAATACCGGCACAGCAGGCCATGGGTGACACGCTTTTGTCCGACCGAAGTCAGGGGCTGCCACAAGAAGCACCCCATTGCACCGGGGCGACGTGGGACGGGTAAAAGGGGGATGAACCGACACCTTTGGGCGCCCAAGCAGGGTGCTCCGGTGATAATACCATCGACGCGCAGGTCTGAATCAATTTGGTCAAGAGCTGTGTACGTCGGCTACCTCATGCGAAGCGCCCCTCGCCTTGCCCGCTTCGCGCACCTGTTACTCATTGTTTTTGCGCTGGGTGCACCTCTCTCCCATGGGCAGGACGACACCCCGAAGAACTACCTCACCTTCAAAGTGGGCTATGTGGGCACCGCCCATGCCACCAAAAACCAGAACCAGGGCTTTGAATCCGTGACCACCATCGTGTTTGCCGATCAGTTCAGCGGCATGATTGAAGTCCGGCCCGAACGCTCAGCGGACGGTGTCACCTGGTCTACGCGGGGCGACAGTGTCTCAATCGAAGGCTCGATTTCCGAAACCAGCACGACCCGCTCCAACCTGACCGGCGAAGGTGATGTGCATGCCATCGAAACCAGGGTCACCACCTACACGGGCTACCCGGTCTGCAAGGCAAACGTCGAGAACGCCCTCGTCAAAATACGTGCGGACGAAAAACTCTACGACATTCAATTCATACTCATGCCCGACATGGCGACAACTTGGGAGGCCGTGCTCGAATCGCATGAGCACAACATCGTCGGCGCCCCCTCACTGGGTGGGGGCCGGCCGGGAAAAACCATACCGCCGCAGGCCGTGCCCCTTGATACGGGTCCAGCCCAGATGAACCTTGGTTTCAGCAACTACAGCATGGGGGTCGAGGTAAAAGGCGAGCCGCTCAGTGGCCAGACCGGCGTCCTGGCCGGGTCGAAGCGGATACCGGTTCCGAGGCCGGCGGACTGGAGCGGTTCGTGGGACATCGCGATGGAAGTCACCTGGAAAATCGATGTCTCGCTTTCGCCCGTTGAACTGGTCGTCACCGTTCCCGGCCATGCGCAATGGCGGCCCGAGGGTTCGATTAAAAAGCCCTCGGAACCCGGCAACAGCCTGGTGGCGCTCGCCACATTGAAATCCAAGGTCGGCAACGAGAAATTGCTGCCCGAGGTGAAAAGCATCCGCTTCCAACTCCTCGATTCCTCGCGCGAACCCGGCGTGTGCCTGAACTGGCCGCTCGACGCCAATGACGATGACTACGACCTGCGACTGGCCGTGGTGGCGGGTGGCACCCTGAGCAAATCGGATCAGGTCATTGAAATCATCGATCCGAAAAGGAACGATGAGGGACAGCCCTACGCCGAGGTGAAGATCGACAGTTATGATTTTGGGGGCCGGGCCTCGCTCCGCGCCATTTGCAAGCTGGCGGACGGGCGCGAGATCGTGGGGGTGATGAAAGGCGAGGGCGGCGGGCAGGACCTGGTGCGCCTGCCGAAGATGCAGGGGCCTGACTGGATCGCGGAAAGCTGGCGCAAGGAGAAGAACGTCGAGAAACTCCCGGCGCTCGACGACAACGAGGAAGTTGAGGACCAGAAGGACAACGGCGACGGCTACACGCTCTACGAAGAGTACCGCGGCTGGGTGGTGGATGGGGCGCACCTGGAAGGCGATCCGGAGCGGAAAGATTTATTTATCCTCAATCTGATCGGAGCCGATGCGCAAACCGGGATCGATTTGTTTGCGGCCGTTTCGCAGCTCGCGGTGCACGACCGGT
>JANMTJ010000328.1:0-1760 GCA_031390295.1 Oleiharenicola sp. | reverse complement strand
CCGCCGGAGCACTAGGAAGCGGCGCACCCTCTCATAGTTGACGCGATACAGGGCCAGCTTTTCGCTTGGGCTCTTGCCAGCGAACGTCTGCTCAAGCTTCTCCCGCTCTGTGGACGGCTCTTTCTGCGATGCGGACGGCCTCTTTCCAAACGTGGCAGCGTATTGCGTAGAGCGGCAAGGCTGCAAGCTGTGCCCCAATGTCATACTAGTGTTCCCAACTGCCGCTGTGAGGGAATTGTCACCTGATTTTCGCGGGGGCGGACCTTATTCGGGGCGGGGAGTAGGCGGTTTATAGGTGGGCGGGACGTTGCCCTGCCGGCCTTCCACCAGGATCTGCAGGAGTTGGGTCATCGCCTCCTCGCGCGGAATTTTCCGCTCGGCGGCAATCTGGTCGGCCCGCTTCAGCAACTGGCGCGCCATCGTCTTGGCCTGCAGCGGCGGCGAACCGAGCTGCATGCAGAGCTCCGTGACTTTCTCGAGGTCAGACACGACGCAGAATTTTCAATGAGGGCTCGCCGCCGGGCGCCAGGCTGAGTCCGGCCGCCGGGTCGAGGTTGACGAGCGACACCATCGCCAGCGCCAGAAATTTTTTCCCGTCCGCCGCGGCCGAGCGCGTCTCGCCGACCTTGCGTTCGCCCTGGTAAAGGCCCGTGCCGGGCGCGGGCTGCGATCCCACGCCTTGCACCAGGTGCAGTCGCCGCCGCACCGAGCCGAGATTTTTCAACCGCGCCATCACCTCCTGCCCGAGATAGCAGCCCTTGGTGTAGGAAATCGCGATGTCCTCGATGCCGCCCTCGTTGGGCAGGTCGCGCGGGCCGAGGTCCACCGGCACGGCGGGCACGCCGGCGCGCAGGCGCACAAGTTCCGCCGCCGGCCGGTCCCTTTCTATCGCGGAAACTTTTTTCAGAGCCGCGGCGGCGTCATCGCTTCGCCCCACTGGCACGAGCCATTGCACGCTGTTCATGCCGGCGCGCCGGCTCGGCAGCACGAGGCCGCCGGCCGGAGCCTTCATGCCCGCGGCCCCTTCGCCCCAGAGCAGCACCCCCGCCCAGTCCCCGGTTTGATCCTCCAGCTCGACCTCGTCGGCGATGAGGCAGGCCTGCAACCGGGCGAGGAGTTGCGCCGCCGGGAGGGAGAAACTGATCACGAGGTAATCGTTGTCCGCCTGCCGGAACACGTGGCTGTCCGCCTGCACCCGGCCCTTCTGGTCGAGCCACAATCCGTAGGCCACGGCCCCGTCCGCCAGGCGCAATTCCTGCGTGAATTGCCCCTGCAAATAGGTATTAGCATCAGGTCCCCGGACGCGGAGCACGGCTGATGCATTCTTTAAGTCATTCTCTGTAAGATAGTAAATCACGGCAGGAATCGGCAAATAGTTGGCACGGGACCAGCTTTATCAAGATTGTTCTCTGATAGTCCCGCGGATCATTTGACGAAAGGCGGGAACCAACTATCAGTTCAGTCATCCAATTTAACGCTTCTCCCGCCTAGCGGGAGTTTTGGGGTAACTAAGAAAGCAATGGCCGGTCGTGTAGGGGTACACGACCGGCCTTTTCTTTGCCCACCCGCCAACCGTGTCAAAGGCCCACCGAAAGCTTGCCCCGCCGGAGGCTCTGCCCAGTGATTGGCTCCTGTGCAGAAAACATCGGACATCAATGTCGTCGAGACGCGGGCCCTGCCCTCGCCGGCGGCCCTGCTGAAGGAGCTCCCGAAGACGGAGGCCCAGGCGGACTTCATCGCCAAGGCCCGGAGCGAGATCC
>JANMTJ010000297.1:0-1670 GCA_031390295.1 Oleiharenicola sp. | reverse complement strand
CCGGAAAGACGCGGCCCTTGAGGGCCTGGCTCGCATCGATGAGCCTCTCCTGCTCGGGCCCCACCCAGGTGGTGAGCTGACGCTCGGTCATCACCCAACCGGGGACGAGCGTGTTGACGCGGATGGCGTGCTTGCCGAGTTCCCCGGCGAGCGAGCGCGAGAGGCCGTGCATCGCCGCCTTGCTCGCGGTGTAGGCCGAGAGCTCGCCCAGAATGATCATCCAGCTGATCGAGCCAAAGTTGATGATCGAACCGCGGCCGGCGGCGATCATCCCGGGAGCGACCGCCTGCGCGGCGAAGAACGCGTGCTTGAGGTTGACGGCAATCCGTCCATCCCAGAATTCGGGTGTGACCTCGGCCAGCTTGTGCCTCTGGTCGTGCGCCGCATTGTTGGCGAGCGCAAGCGCAGGGCCGTGACGCTCGGCAAAGGACGCGATCGCCGCCTGGTATTTTGGAATGTCGGTGATGTCGCAGGCCGCGAACGACGCCGTCTGGCCTGCCTTGGCGAGCTCATTGACAAGGGCCGCGCCGCGCTCGGCCTGGATGTCGACGAAGCCGACCTTCGCCCCCTGCGCCGCGAATTCGCGCACGATGCTCTCACCAATGCCGCTGGCGCCACCGGAGACGACCACGGGCATGCCCTTGAGGCTGGGATAGGTGGCGAAGCTGGGCATGGGCGGTCTCCGATGTTCAGGCGGGCGTGATAGCGGCGGAGGCCATGAGGAGCAAGGGCAGGCGCGGGTAGAACCGCCAAGCTGCGGTCAGGCACCCTCTTGATGAAGGGGCGTGGGGGGTAGCCACGCTCCTTGACCGCGTTAGCCTCGCCAGGCTAGCCCAGTCCATGCTCATAGAACCAATCACCGCATTACCGGCACAGTTCAACGACCTTCGAGCGGATGCTCGCGCGGAAGGTTTCACGAACATTGAGGCTCTATGGCGGGAGTGGCACGAAGAGAGTCGGTACTTTGATCGCCCGGGTGAAATGCTGGTGATCGCCTTCATCGGTCAAGACGTTGCGGGCATTGGCGGTGTCACCGAGGACTTCATCGATGCCAGCTGGTTACGCATGCGGCGGTTCTACGTTCGCCCGAATTTCCGCCGTCAAGGCGTGGGCAAGGCCACTGCCGAGTATCTGCTGGGCAGAGCGCTGAGACTCAACAGACAGATCGTCCTTCACACTGAGACGTCCGAAGGCGCGGCGTTCTGGCAAGCGATGGGCTTCATCCAAATAGACCGTGAAAAGACCACCCACGCCATTCCGGCTCGCTCTGCCAGGAAGGACCTGCCCTAGCCTCTGACAGATGAACTGAGTGAGGTGATGGTCCGGCATCGGCAACCGCCTCGCCACACATGTGATTCGGGAGAGAAGAACAGCCCGCCCTACCCCTCGGTGCGCCCTCCCCCGCTTATGGGGTGGGGCGAGGCGGCGGCGGAGAGTTCGAACCGGTTCACCCCAACCCACTCAACTCCAACACCAATTCTGACTTATGCAGACCCCTCCCAATCCATGCTAGATTCCCCTCACCTCTCCGACGCGGGATGCCGACGGGGCATCGCGGGGAGGGTTCGGGCAACGGGCGGGCCGCCGTCTGTTGGGTGCCGCGCCGGGGGTCGCTTCTCCGGCCGGGGTAGTCACCAAAAAACCGATCGCGCGTGGGCGGGACGGAGTAG
>JANMTJ010000295.1:0-17490 GCA_031390295.1 Oleiharenicola sp. | reverse complement strand
TTCCAGCGCGGCACCGATGACACCTACAGTCATTTCGGCCTGAATTTTCCTTATCTGACCAGTCTCGCGGTCGACCCGCGCGACCCCAAGGTGCTCTACGCCGCGTCGATCAACGGCGTGCTCTGCACCACCGACGGCGGCGAGACCTGGCGTATCGGCACCAGCTGGGACATGACCGAGCCGAAGGACGTCGTCATCGACCCCAACGCGCCCGACCACATCTACCTCGCGCTGCCCGACGGCCTCGCCGTCTCCACCGACCGTGGCCGCACCTGGCCCCGCCGGGAAAACGGGCTGCCGGAGCGCGGCAAATACACCCAGACCGTCAAGGTTGACCGCACCCGTGCCGGCCGCGTCTTCGCGGGCTGCGAGTCGGGTATCTACCTGACCGAGGACGGTGCCGGTTCCTGGCGCCGCGTCTTCGCCTCCGCCGCCACCGTGACCGATCTCCGCCAGTCGCCGCACGACCCGAAGCTCTGGCTCGCCACCACGCAGAGTGACGGGGCACTCGTCTCGCGCGACGGCGGCCTCACGTGGAAGAAGCTCGCCGGCGTGCCCTCGGCCGAGGCGCACTACAACGTGGTCTTCGACGCCACCAACCCACGGCGTTTCGCCATCGGCGGCTGGACCTACGGCGTGCTGGTCTCGGAGGACGGCGGCGAAACCTGGACCGAACGCAACGCCGGCCTCCCCGCCGAGCACTGCGTCTTCCGCATCGGCCTCGATCCCGACACCGGCCGGCTCTTCGCGGCGGTGTATCGCGACGCGGTGTTCGCCTCGGACGACTTCGGCCGCACCTGGCGGAAGGACGGCCTCGAGGGCTCTGTCGTCTACAACTTCATCTTCGTGCCCAAGGCGGCGAAATAACCGGCACCCCCGCATATGAAAGCCCAGTCCTTTTTTCTCTCTGCTCTCGCCCTCCTTGGCGCGGTCACCGCGACCGCCCAGCCCTCCTTCACCGCGCCCGTGCCGTCCGCCACTGTCGTCGAACACGCCGACCTGCGCCGCGCCGCTTATGAGGCCCGCATCGACGAGGTGCTCGCCTGGCGTTCCGGTCTGGCGAAACCCGGCGAGTTGCTGCCCGACATGGCGGTCATCGCCGCCAAGCTCGCCCGGCGGGAAGACGCGGACCTCTGCTCACGCAGTGTGATCAAGCTCATGCAGGAGCCTGGCAGCGGCCCGTTCTGGATGTTCCCGGCGGTGAACGTGGCCTGCCTCGGCCGCGACCAGCTCTCGCCCGGGGCGCAGAAGGCCATCCGCGACGCCTGGCGCAAGGGCATGCAGATCCGCGGCGACACCGAGAACCACTGGGCGATGTATTACACCTCGCTCTACCTGATGGCCCAGCTGTATCCCAACGAGCCGGCGGACAGCTGGTATACCGGGAAGAGCTCGACGGAGAATCTCGCCGAGGCGCGCGACTACCTGATCCACTGGATGGACCTCGCGACGACCGTGGGGCAGGGGGAGTTCAACCCGACCCACTACATCGGCGAATACGCCATCCCGATGCTGTACCTCGCCGCGTGGGCGGACGACCCCGCCATGCGCCAGCGCGGCCGGATGAAGCTCGACTGGCTGTTGGCCGACCTCGCGGAGAACACGCTCAACGGCGTGCTGCACGGCGCCAACGCCCGCACCGACGACACCTCCGTCATCGAGCGTTGGAACGCTCTCGCGTCCTTCTTCAGCTGGATCGCGTTCGGCCATACGCCTCCGCCGGCCGGCTACGGCGGCTGGGGCGTCTATTTTGCCACCGCGGCGAAGGGCTACGACGTGCCGGAGGTCATCTACCGCATCGCGGTTGACCGCGACGGTGACTTCCTGCAGCGCGACCTGAAGCGCACCCGCCGCCGCTGGCGCAACAGCGACGTCCAGCTGGCGCCGATCTACAAGCAGAACTACACGCGCCGCGATTACGCCGTCGGGTCGTACCAGGGCGGCATGGCCGACCCGATCCAGACACACGTCTGGGATGTCACGTGGGCCGTGCCCGACCCGCGCGGCGTGCACAACACGATGTTCTCGTTGCACCCGGTGTCCTCGGGTTACGACATGCAGACGTATTTCACCGAGCTGCCCGACCAGATGACGAAGGGCGTCACCAAGGAGGGCAAGGCCTCCTACGACTCGCCGGACAAGTTCCTCGGCGGCTCGCGCTTCGAGCAGGTCTTCCAGGACCTCGACACCGTCATTGCGCTCTACGACATCCCGGCCGGCACGCGCTTCCCGCACATCAACGGCTTCTTCTCGAAGGACCTGACCAAGCTCACGGTCGATCCATCCGGCTGGATCTTTGCGCAGGGCGGGCAAGCCTATCTGGCCTACCGGCCGCTCGCCAGCTCCGAACTGCAGTCCATCGCCCGCATCAAGTCCTCGTGGACAGGGGAGCGCGCCGACACCGGCGACAAGATCCTCTACAGCCCGCATCTCAAGAACGGCACCATCGTGCAGGCCGCGAGCATGGACGAGTTCAAGGACTTCGCCGCCTTCCAGGCCGCCATTCGCGCGTTGCCGCTGGAATTCAGCCTCACGCCCGTGCCGACCGTCAGGTTCACCACTTTGCGCGGCAAGACCGTCGTCTGCACCTACGGCGTCACGCCGGTGCTCAATGGCCACCCCGTGGACTACACGAAGTGGAAACTCTTTGAGGGTCCATATCTCAATGCCGAGAAGGGCTCGCGCAAGCTGACCATCACGCACGGCCGCCTCGAGCGCGTGCTCGACTTCAACACGCTTACGATCACCGACCGGGTGAAGGAGAAGTAAATGGGCGTCATGGGAACATCGAATCAGGGTGCCATCAGGATTGCCCGGGTAGCTGAGGTGGAACGCGCCCTCCGGACGCGTTTTCCTCGCGATCATCCAAACCAGCCCGTCCGGAGGCCGGGTTCCACCTGCTGATGACTTACCCCACGGCCCTTCCGTTATCCCGGGTCCGCTTCGACCACGGCTTCCTCGCGGGCCGGGCACAGCTGGTCCGCGACACCGTAATCCCGGGCCAGTGGGAGGCCCTCAACGATCGCATCCCGGGGGCCGAGCGCAGCGGCTGCGTGCACAACCTGCAGGTCGCCGCCGGCGAGAAGGAGGGCAAGTTTCACGGACTCTTCTGGCAAGACTCCGACCTCGCCAAGTGGATCGAGGCTGCCAGCTACCGGCTGAATACGCATCCCGATGCGGCGCTCGAGGCCGAGCTCGACCGGCTCATCGCCACCATCGCCAAGGCGCAACGCGACGACGGCTACCTCAATACCTACTTCCAGCTAGTCGAGCCGCAGAAACGCTGGGCCAACCTGCGCGACTGTCACGAGCTCTACGTCGCCGGCCACTTCATCGAGGCGGGGGTCGCGCATTTTGCAGCCACCGGCAAGCGCACGTTGCTTGACGTGGTCTGTAAGCTCGCCGACCTGACCGGGAAAACCTTCGGTCCGGGCCCGGGGCAGATGCCCGGCTACTGCGGCCACGAGGAGATCGAGCTGGCGCTGGTGAAGCTCGCCCGCGCCACCGGGGTGGAACGCTACCGCGAGCTCGCGGCCTGGTTTATCGACCAGCGCGGCCAGTCGCCGAATTACTTCGAAGGGGAGGCCAAGCGCCGCGGCGAGACCGGCCAGCTGCCCTGGCACATGCACCACGACGGGCTCGCCACCCTGCAGGCGGCCCGGCCCGTGCGCGACCTGATTGAACCGGTCGGCCACGCCGTGCGGATGATGTATCTGCTTTCGGCCATGCTCGATCTCGCCCACGACCGGCGCGATGCGGCCCGTGCCGACCAGTGTCGCGTGCTTTGGACCGCCATCACGACGCGGCACCTCTACGTCACCGGCGGGGTGGGCAGCGAGCCCTACGGCGAAAAGTTCTGCGAACCCTTCGACCTGCCACCCGACCGCGCCTATGCCGAGACCTGCGCGGCCATCGGCGTGGTCCTGTGCGCCCGCCGGATGCTCGACTTGGAGCTGCACGGCGAACATGCCGACGTCATGGAGCGGGCGCTCTACAATAACGTGCTGTCCGGCCTCGCGCTGGACGGTCGCACCTATTTTTACGTCAACCCGCTCGAGGTCGTGCCGGCGGTCGCCAAGCGCCGCTACGAGTGCCACCTGGTCAAGACGCAGCGCGTGCCGTGGTTCGGCTGCGCGTGCTGCCCGCCCAATGTCGCCCGGCTGTTCGCCTCGCTCGGGGCCTACGTTTGCTCGCAGACCCCGGACGGGCTCGCCGTGCACCTCTACACCGGCGGCGAAATGTCGTTCATGGCCGGCACCGTGCCGGTCCGGTTGCAGTTGAAAACGGAATACCCGTGGAAGGAACACGTGGAGATGTCCGTTGAGCCGGCGACAGCAGCCGAGTTCACCCTGCACCTGCGCCTGCCCGGCTGGTGCCGTGCGCCGCGCCTGAGCCTCAATGGCAGTCTGGTGAAACCTGACATTGTCCACGGCTACGCCCAGTTGCGCCGGGTTTGGCAGCCCGGTGACCGGATTACGATGGAACTGCCGATGCCGGTCGAGCGGTTGCACGCCGATGTCCGCGTGTCGGCAGCCGCCGGGCTGGTGGCGCTGCAGCGCGGTCCGGTGGTATATTGCGTGGAGGAAAAGGACAACGGCCCGCAACTGGCGGCGCTGAGCCTGCCCCGGGAGAGTCCGTTGACGGCGCATTTTGTGCCCGACCTGCTCGGCGGGTGCACGATCATCGAGGGCGCGGCCCGGCGCATGGAACCGGGCGGAAAACTTTACACCACCGAACCCGCCCGGCAGATGGCGGTGCGGCTTTGCGCCGTGCCGTATGCGATGTGGGCCAACCGCGGTGAAGGGGAAATGCGCGTATGGCTGAGGGAAGCATGAGATTTATGCGCAGAGCTTGCCATGAATTTGTAGGGCGGCCGCTTGTCGGCAGGCCGGCCCGGCGACAAGCGCCGGCCCTGCAGGTGGCACTGTTCAGTTTTTTCCTGGCCGCTTCCACCGTCGCCGCCGAACCGTTTGAGGATTCCTCCCGGGCCGCGCATGCGATGCTCACACGGCTGTGCGATGATTTTGGCGGACGGCTGACCGGCAGCGCGGCGAACCGCGGCGCCCTCGAGCGGCTGGCGGGCGAGCTGCGCGCGCTCGGGCTGCAGCCGGAGATCGTGCCCTTCACCATGCCCGGCTGGGAGCGCGGCGCTGACCAGGTCACGCTGGTGGCGCCCTTGGCCCGGCCGTTGCGCGCTGTGGCGCTGGCCTACACGCAGCCGCACGCGGCGTTCGAGGCAGACGTGGCGGACATCGGCGCCGGCCGGCCCGCCGATTATCCCACGGACGTGCGTGGCCGGATTGTGCTGCTCGATCCGTCGAGCGCGCTCACCGCGTGGGAATTTTCCAACCTGGCCGCAGCACGTGGCGCGAGGGGAATTTTGTTCGTCAACCGCGAGGGCGGCGGGCAGCTGCTCGCGCGCTCCGGCAGCTTCATTGGCGAGGCCCTGCCGCTGCCGGTATACTCGCTCGTGCAGGAGGAGGGTCGGTGGATGCAGCGCCTGCTGGCGCGCGGCCGGCCCGTGCGCGTGCGGCTGGAGACGCAGTCGCGCTGCCGCGAAGTGGAGACGGCCAACCTGGTGCTTCGGCTCAAGGGGCGTTCACCCGAGCGGGTGATCGTCGGGGCGCATTTCGACAGCTGGGACCTGGGGCAGGGGGCGATCGACAACGGGCTCGGCACGGCGCAGCTGTTCGCGCTGGCGTCGGCCCTGCAGGGTCGCGAACTGGCCCGCACCGTGGAACTCGTCTGGTTCAACGGCGAGGAGCAGGGTCTGTGGGGCTCGCGCCACGCCGCCGCCACGCTCGGCGACACGCCCGTGATTGCCATGATCAACCTCGACATGGTCGGCGTGCCGATCGCGGTGAACGCGCTGGGCGACGAGTCGCTGGTGCCGGCCTTGGAACGCTGGCACGCGGGGCGCGCCGCGAAGCTCCCGCTGGGCGTGCAGAATATCAACTGGTTCGGCAGTGACCACACACCCTATCAGCTGGCCGGCGTGCGGGCAGTCACCTTCAACGCGCCAATCCCGCGCGAATCCGTCCGCTACTACCACGACCTGGCCGACACCATCGACAAGCTGCCTGAGCAGATCGTGGTCGATTCCACGGCGGTCATCGGCGAAGTCGTGCTGGCGCTGGTCGGCGACGCGGCGCTCGGCGCTTTCCGCCGGACCCCGGCGGACACGGAGAAACTTTTCACCACCTTCGGACTCGAGCATCGGATGCAGGCGACCGGCTACTGGCCGTTCGCGCCGCGTCCGGTACGTTGACCCCTCCCATACCCCCAAGCTACCCCAACCCCCCGCCTCATGCACATCTTCGGCCTGCACTGGATCGACGGCCTCATCATCGTTGCCTACATCATCGCCGTCCTGGCGATCGGCAAAGTCCTCTCGCACGGCGTCAAAAACGAGAAGGACTTCTTCCTCGGCGGGCGCTCGCTGGGCCGGTGGTTCCAGTTCTTCCTGAGCTTTGGTACCATGACCGACCCGGGCCAGGCCACCACCACCTCGAGTTCCGTCTACCGGCAGGGCGCGGGCGGCGCCTGGCTCGCGCTCATCACGCTGTTCCTGACGCCGTACTACTGGTTCACCAGCGTGTGGTTCCGCCGGGTGCGGCTGACCACCATGGCCGACCTGTTCGAGGACCGTTTCGGCCAGCGGTTCCTCGCGACGCTTTACGCCGTGACCACGATCATGATGGCGATCGTCAGCATCGCGGGGGGCAATGTCGTGGCCCTGAAGACCCTGCAGCCGCTGATGGTGAAGGAAGTCGCGATCTATTCCCCGGCGGAGCAGCAAATGGTGGCGGAATACCACGAATTCACGGAGCTGCGGAAGGTGCGACTGGCGACGCCCCTGGCCGGGGAGCGGGCGGTGCGCTACGACCTGCTCAAGGATGCCTACGACCGGGGTGCCCTCCAGCCCTACGTGACCTACCTCAAGCCGATAACCTTCTACCTCGTCTCGTCCCTGCTCGTGGCCATCTTTGTCATGCTCGGCGGATTGAAGGCCTCGGCGATGGTCGACGGCCTGCAGGCGATACTGGTGATCGTCATCTCGGTGATCCTGATCCCGTTCGGTCTGCACGAGATCGGCGGCCTGCAGGGCCTGCATGAGAAGGTGCCGGCCGCGATGTTCAACCTCTTTGGCGGGGGCGGGGCCAGCGAGTACACGTGGTATTCCATCGCCGCGCTGCTCTTCGTGCAGTTCGTCGGCATTGTCGGCTCACAAGCGGGCATGACCATCGCCGGCTCGGCAAAAAACGAGATGGCCGCCCGGCTCGGGGCGGTGACGGGCGGCTTTAGCAAGCGGTTTGTCACCATTGCGTGGGCGTTCAGCGGCCTGATCGCCCTCGCGCTGTTCGGCCCCAACCTGGCCGACCCCGACCAGGTCTGGGGCCTGCTCACCCGGTCCCTGCTGCCGGTCGGCCTGATCGGCATCATGATTATCGGCATCCTCGGCGGCAAACTCGCGCTGCTCGGCGCGCAGTCCGTGGTGCTGTCGGGCCTGGTGGTGAAGAATCTTTATGAGCCGCTCCTGCCCGGCAAATCCGAGCGGCACTACATGGTGGTCGCCCGCCTGACCGTCCCGGTGGTGCTCGCGCTCGGGATCGGCGTCGGGCTCTACCTCAACAGCGTCATCGCGCTCCTGAAGTTCGCCATCGTGCTGCTGGTGATCTGGGGCGTGCCGATCACCTTCATCTACCTCTGGCGTCGCCTCACCGAGACGGCGGTCCGGGTCCAGGTGCTGGCCACCGTGGTGCTGGTCGCGGTCATCCCGTGGAGCGTGCCGGCCATCCCGGGCCTGGCCCGGTCCGCCGAGCTCACCCGCCTGACGCGGGAGCAGGTGGTCTCCATGATGGCCCCGGCCGGGGCGGCCGATGTGGCGGCCGGGCGGGCCCGGACGGAAGGGGAGATGATCACGCGGACCCAGCGCGTCGAGCCGGTCTCGATCTATTTCGAAGAAGGCGTGGTGCGCGTCGACCAGAAGGACCTAAATTCCCCGAAGACCGGCAAGGGCCTGTTCCGCGTCGAGGTCTGGCTGCTGGCGGCGGTGGGCGTGGATGTCGCCGGGTTCAACCCGGCGCAGCTGCTGATGACGCGCTACGTCGTCGATGCGCTGGTGCCGATCCTGCTGCTCATCGTGGTCAGCCTGCTGACTAGGCCGACGGATCCGGTGCGCGTCGCCCGCTTTTATGTCCGGATGAAGACACCGGTCGCGGCCACCCTCGACGAGGATGCCCGGGAGGTGGAGGCGAGCTACGCCGCCCCGACCCGCTACGACCACCAGAAGCTCTTCCCCCGGTCCAACTGGGAATTCACAAAATGGGACCGGCAGGACATCCTCGGCTTCCTCGGCTGCTGCGGGCTGGTGGGCTTCATCCTGATCTTCTTCAAGGCCGTGCTCGTGCTCGGCGGTTGAGTCGCCGGACTATTTTCCCATGAGACGATTTCTATCCTGCGTTCTGCTCCTGCTTTCCCTGCTGAACGGTGTGGCCTCGGCCACGCCGGCCGCCTCGGTGCTGGTCTGTGGCGGCAGCATGATGAACGGTGACCAGTTCGCCGACGCGGTGCTTCCGGTGATGCGGGCACACTATGCCGGCTGCCGGAAAATCGCGCTGGTGCTCCACGCCAGCCACCCCGCGGACCGCGACCGGATGGAAACACGCCTGCAGAAAGCCTTCGCCCACCTGGGGGTGCCCGCCGCGGAGTCGTTGCACCGGCACGATGACGCCGGCGCGAAGGCGCTGCTGGCCGGCGGCGACGGGATCTTCGTGGGCGGCGGCGAGACCTTTGTGCTGCTGGGCGAGCTTTACCGCACGGGTCAGCTGGAGCTGATCCGCCAGCGCGTGCTGGCCGGCGTGCCCTATGGCGGCGTCAGTGCCGGGGCGAACGTGGCCGGGCTGCTCATCGGCACGACCAACGATTTTCCCGTGGCGGAGATCCCGAGCCGCACCGCACTGGGCATTTTTCCTGCCGTGATCAATCCGCACCACCCGGCGCCGGAGGCCAAGGCCGACTACGACGGCCGGGTAGGAAAAATCAAAATCTACCTGAAGTTCAATCCAACCGAGACGGTGTTCGCGCTGGGCAATGTCTCCATCGTGCGCCTGCACGACGGTCGCGTGACGTTCGAGACCGGCCTGGGCTGGCTCTACCAAGCGGGCAGCGTGCGGCCGCTGGCGCCGGGCGATCAGGTGCCGGAGCTGACGAAGTGAGGGCCGGGCACGGGCGTCCCGGCCGGAAACAGACGGGACATCAGGCGTAAGTACACCATTAGTTGACAACAGCGCCCTTCAGCCGATGTCAACTAATAGTATACTTACGCCCGGGTTGCGGGGCCGAAGTCGTAGGTCAGGGTCCACTCGCGCGACTCGCCGGGGGCGAGGCTGAGGGCGAGGAAGGGCTCGAGCGACAGCGTGTTGCCGTTGGCCCAGAGGACGCACTTGAATGGGGCGAAGTCGGTGGCGAAGCGCAGGCCCGTGAGCTTGGGATGCGCGAGGCTGGCGGTGAAAGGCCGGCCCACGGGCAAGCCGAGGGGCTCGAGGTGGCCGTCCTTTTCACCGACGAAGGCACGGCGAAAGGTCAGGTCGCGGCCGGTAAGGATGTAGCCCGGGTTCCCGGGCAGCTTTGTACCCTCGGGCAGGGTTACGCGCTGGAGGCCGTCGGACTGCAAAGCGAAGAAAGGATGGGCGAACCACTCAAGGACGAGCGGGATGGCGCCGCGGTTGGTCAGGCGCGAATGCGAGCGAACCTGGCGGCCGTGCAATTCGATCGTGCGCTCCAGAACGTAGGACCAGCGTCCCACGCTTTGCTCGGTGCGAAACACGACGCGATCGGGCTGCTGATCAATCCGCCAGACGCAGGGTGTGGTGACGACAACGGCACCATGGTTGTCGCGGCCGAGCGCGCCGGTTCCCGGGGCGAGGCCGATCGCGCCGTCCCAGAGCAAAGGCTGGCCGGTCGTGGTGCTGTGGCGGAAGGACTCGGGCAGACCCTGGCCGTTGATGGGCTGGGGATCGATCGTGGGCCATTCCGGGCCAGTCAGCAGGGCACCGACATTCCGGTCGTGAATCTGCCAGATGTAGCCACCCCAGCAGTAGCGTGGCCCGAGCCGGGTTTGCTCGGTGGCGGGATCGATCAGTTCGACGCGAAGGTCGGCATTGTCGAGGATCAGCATGGGACAAGCAGAAGAAGGTTAACCACGGATTTCACGAATGGGCACGGATCACAAATCACTGTGAGGTCTGTCCTCCTGAACCCAGCGAAGGATCCAGCCCCATGTTCGCCAGCGTGGATCATGCTGGATTTTTCACTACGCTCAGAATGACAGGAAGGTGGAGCATGGCCCAATCCGTGTTTATCCGTGTCATCCGTGGTGAAATTACTAGCGCAGGCGCACGACGCGCAGCGTGGTGTTCACCCCGTCCACGACGAGGGCGAACTGGCCGTGGGGGCGCGCCAGGATCTCGATGTCCTTGCCGACGAGTTCGTAGGTGATGGCTTCGCTGCCCTCCCACACCTGGCCGTTGTCGAGCTTGAAGCGATTGGCACTTTCCCATTTCACCACGCGAGCCTTCATCGGCGGCAGGGAACGCCAGTCGGCCTCGTCAAAGAGGGGCAGTCCGAATTTCTGCATCAGCGTCGGGCTGGCCGCGGGGGCCGGCGTGGCGGCCGCCGCCGTGCGTGCGGTGGCGAGCTCGGTCTGGAGCTGGGCGGTGGCGCGCGCCTGGTGGCGGATGAGGGCGGCGTCGATGACGCCAAGTTCGTCGGGGGCGAACCGGTCAAGCCCGGCGCGCTTCCACTCGGCCTCCGTCAGGATGGCCTTGAGGCCGGGAAAGGGGACCGTCTCGGCGGCGGCCGGAATGATGCTGACCAGCAGGACGGTGGCGAGGAGCAGGGTTTTCATGGGGGGAGTCTAGGCGCGGAGGATGCCATCGCCAGTATTTTGCGCGCCGACCAGCCGGGCGAAGGCCCCGCCGCGGGCGGTGAGGGTGGCGAAGTCGCCCTCCTCAATGATGCGGCCGTGTTCGAACACAATGATGCGGGTCGCGTTACGGATGGTGCTCAGGCGGTGGGCGATGGTGATGACGGTGCGGCCGGTGGCGAGCCGGTCGAGGGCTTCCTGGATCAGGCGCTCGCTCTCGTAATCAAGGGCGGAGGTGGCCTCGTCGAGGATCAGCACGGGCGGGTTGCGCAAAATCGCGCGCGCGATGGCCAGCCGCTGGCGCTGGCCGCCCGAGAGGGTGGCGCCGCGCTCCCCGACGATCGTCGCATAGCCCTCGGGCAGGCGGTTGATGAATTCCTCGGCATTCGCCTGCCGGGCGGCGGCCCGGAGCTCGGCGTCGGTGGCGTCGGCGCGGGCGAAGCGCAGGTTGTCGCTGATGGAGCCGGAGAGCAGCAGGCTGTCCTGCAGCACCACGGCGAGCTGGCGGCGGATCCAGCGCATGTCCCATTCGGACTGGGGCACGCCGTCGAGCAAGATGCGGCCGGTGCCGGAGGCGTACAGCCCGAGCATGAGGTTGGCCATGGTGCTCTTGCCCGACCCGGAGGGACCGACGAAGGCGACGTGCTCGCCGGGGTGGATGGTCAGGTGGATGTCATGGAGCACCAGGCGGTCCGGTGCGGTGGGATAGGCGAAGGAGATGTGATCAAAAACGATGTCGCCGCTGATCCGGGCCGCACGGCGGGTGCCGTGCCACTCCTCCACGTAGGCGGAATCGAGCAGTTCCTTGATGCTCAGGTAGCTTTCGCGCCCGATGAAATACTGTTCGCTCAGGCCGACGAAGGCCTGGATGGGGCCGAGCACGATGGGCAGGCCGGCGACAAAGGCGAAGAGCGTGCCGTAGGAAATCGTCCCGCGGATGGCCAGCAGCGCGCCGCCGGCCATGACGATAAGGGCGATGACCTGGCTGCTGACATACCAGAAGGTGCCGAAGATGGCATTGACGTAGCTCTGGTGGACCCGGTGGCGGGCGAAGTCGGCGCTGGTGCGGTCGAGGCCGGCCTCGGCCTGCAATTCCTCGCCGAAGCTGCGGACGAGGCGCAGGGCGGAGATGTATTCGCTGGCGGTGCCGGTGAGTTTTTCCTGGGCCAGGCGGGCCTCATTGTTGCTGCGCTGGATCCGGGCGAAGAACCGGTATTTGGCGATCGCATAGGCCGGGATGATGAGGGCGAGCACCAGGGCGAGGCGCCAGTTCAGCAGGGTGAGGATGACAAAGATGCTGCCGCCGTAGAGGACGTTCGGCAGAAACTGGTTGAGGATGTTGTAGAGCAGGGCCTCGACCTTCTGGGTGTCGAAGGCGTACTTGGAGAGGAGCCGCCCGGTCTTCTGCTGGTCGAGGTAGCCGAAGCTGAGGAACTGCAGCTTGTAGAAGAGACGGCTGCGCAGCTCGACCATCATCTGGGCCATGGCCTTGGCGATCTCGTTGGCGCCCCACACGGAGAAGACGTAGTGCACGGCGAGCAGCAGGAGGAAGATGCCGCCGAGTTCCAGGATGGCGGTGCGGTCGCGGGCCGGCACGGCGACATCAATCATGCGCTGGAACAGCCAGGGGCAGGGGGCCACCGCGATGGAACGCAGGAGGGCCAGGCCGAGACCGCGCGACAGCCGGGCACGGCTGCCCCAGAGGTAGCCGGTGATGGTGCGAGATGTGAGCGCCTCGCGGATCATGACGGCCGGATCAACCGGGGATCACCGGCTGGCCCTTGGTGCGCGCGGGGGCGCGATTGCCATGCAGGGCGGTGTAGAACGAGTCACCCGGCTTGATGGAACCGCGCGTGACCATTTGATTCGTGAAGGCCGATTTGTAGATGGCGGTCAGCAACTCGAGGGTCTGGCGGGCCTGGTTGCCCGAGGTCAGCGGCCGGTGGCCGGCATCCATGTCGGCGACAAAGGCGTTGAGCTGGGCGCCATGGGTGGAACCGATGTCCGGCGGGAAGCTGTGCCAGGCCTGCAGCAGGCCGTCATCCTGCGCGGGCGGGACGGGCGTGAGCTTCCAGTTGTCGCGGGTGTAGCTGTAGAGGTGCGTGAGCTCGACCGTGGCGCGCTGGTAGTCCAGGCGGAGATAGGTTTCCTGGCGGGGGCTCAGGGC
This sequence comes from Oleiharenicola sp., assembly GCA_031390295.1. Classification (GTDB taxonomy): domain Bacteria; phylum Verrucomicrobiota; class Verrucomicrobiia; order Opitutales; family Opitutaceae; genus Lacunisphaera. The sequence goes on along the minus strand of JANMTJ010000295.1, from coordinate 4,396 downwards.
GCTGTTGACAACCGAACCAACCGCGCCGTTCGCAAAGGTGATGATGGCCATGGAGACATCCTCGACCTCGATCGCCCGGTCCAGCGTGCGCGCGATGGCCCGGACCTCGCTCCAGTCGCCCATCAGGTGCAGAAAGTGATCCATGGCGTGGATGCCGAGCCCCATGGTGGGTCCGCCGAGTTCCGTTTCCCAGCGGCCGCGCCATGGCACGGCGTAATATGCGGCATCGCGATACCAGAGCGTGTTGCAGACCCCGACCAGGGGCCGGCCCAGGTGGCCATCGTCGGCGAGCCGCTTCAAATGGGCCGAGACGGCCCCGAAGCGCATTTGGAAAATACAGGCGGTGTAGCAGCCGGTGCGCTGCTCCGCGGCTTCGATCAGGTCGAGCTCGGCCAGCGAGCCGCACAGGGGCTTTTCGCAGAGGACCCAGGCGCCGTTCTCCATCGCGGCGATGCTCATGGCGGCATGCTGGGCGGGCGGGGTGGCGACCAGCACGATGTCCGGGCGCCGGGCCTGCAGCATCGTGGCGTAATCGGTGAAAGTGTGCGGGATGGCGTGCCGGCGGGCGAAGTCCGTCACACGGCCGGCATCGATGTCCACGGCGGCATCCAGCTGAACCCGTCCCAGCGTGCCTTCAACGGCGCGCACGTGGGCGTCGCCGATCGAACCGGTGCCGACAAGAGCTGCGCGGAAGGTTTTCATGAGGGAAGCGGGCGTGAGGTCAGAAGCAGGGGAGACGACCGGGGTCGAAGGTGAAGGCAACTGGGCGGATTGTGCGACAGGAATTATTCTGAAAATAAATGAAAATTACCTCCGCCCGGGCCGGCCCCGGGTTCAGGTGACGCGCCAGTCCGGGCCCGGGCCTCAGGCCGCGCCGGCGAGCTTCAGGATCTTGTTGCCGGTCAGGCGGCGCCCGGGGGGCAGCGCGTGCGGGGTGCGGTTGCCGTGCACCTTGGCCACTTCGGCAAAATGGGCCTGCGTGGCCTTCACAAACTCGTCCACCGGCCGCGTCTCGCCGCACAGCGCCATGATCTCGGGCAGCCAGCGGTGGCCATAGCGGACATGGTTCTGCTCGTCGTTGCGGTCGAAGGCCAGGAGCGTGTCCGCCTCGAAATCGTTCAGCTCGCGCACGCGGTCCATGACGGTGGCCTTGGTCGGGAAGCTGCCGGCCTCGAATTCCATGGTCATCATCGCGTAGCGCTCGTGGGGCGGCATCTGGACGAGGATGTTGTAGAGGTCGAGCGAGTGCTCGAGCGTCATGAGGTCCACGCCGAGCTTGGGCAGCTGCCGGTAGCCGAACTGGCTGTGGCGGGACTCGTCCCAGAGGTGGCGGGCCATGTCGTGGTGCAGGTCGAACGGGGCCTCGGGTGTGTCGTAGAAGATGGTGGCCAGGTAATCGACTGCATCCAGCTCCATCATCAGCCAGACATAGACCATCAGGCGGATGACCCGGGCGTCCGTCTTGGGGTCCACCAGCCATGAACGCACAATGGGCGTCTCATCGGGGTCCTGGCTGAAGACGCTGGAGCAGGTGGGATACTTGCCGCGGTTGCAGGTGTCCGGGTGCCTGTAAGTGCGCCGGGCCGATTCCCAAGTGAAACCGGCGGGCTGGCTGACGGCCGGTTGTTCGCCAAGCAGGCCGCCGTGGACCATGAGGGCGGTGTTCAGGTGCCCGGTCCAGGTGGTGTCGGGCCCGGGGCTGAGGTAGGGCGCAATCTCGCGGGAGTGGCGTTCCTCGTCGGCGATGAATTCCTCGACGAGGCGGAGCGACGGCCAGTCCGCGAGGTGGTGCGTGGCCTGCAGGTAGTGCCGGTAGGCGGCAAGCAGGGCGGGCTTGAGGACCCGGTAGAAGCCCGCGAGCGCCACCGCGGCGTCGGCGGGCATCACGGCCTCGTTGAATAGCTGGCGCAGGGCGGGGCGGACGCCTTCCCCGCTGCCAAAGCCGCTGAGTTCGCGGCCGCGTTCGCGCAAAAAGCGGGCGTGGCTGGAGGATTCCCAAATGTGCTGGCAGAGCAGGTACTTCAGCTCCGGTTCGCCGACGCGGTAGATGAGGGTGGTGGCGGTGCGGACAAACTCGCGTTCGACCTCGAACAGGACGCGCAACAACCGGGCCATGTCCTGCACCACGGCCATGCGGCTGGTGGCGGAGGGAGCAGCGGGATCAGCGGGAACGGGGGAGACCATGAAGGACCTTCGTCAGCAAATGCGACCGCGCTTTCCGGCGGTGGTGTGGCCGGGTGGATTGAGGCCGACCCAGCGCCCGTCAATCGGCTCACTGGCCCGCTGGTAGCGCGCATCGCTCGAGATGCGCAGCTGGTTCGTCGTGCGGTTGTCGAGCGAGGCGTGGACGAGGAACATGCCGAAGGTGATGAAGTCGCCGGCCTTGAACTCGGTCGTCAGCCAGCGGCCGCCGAACTTGTTGCGGACGGCCGGCGGGTTGTGCGAGAGGGTGCCGGTGAAAGCCCACTTGCCCGACTTGGCCGCCTCGGCCTCCTTGGGCTTGTTCTCGCAGAAGGCGTCCACGTCGCGGTAGACATAGTGCTCGAGGAGGTCCATGCGCTTGTGCGAGCCTTCGAGCACCATCAGGCCGCCGAGGGTGGTGGTGATGTCGCCGTAGGGCACCCAGCAGGTCATGTGGGTATGCGTGCCGCGGCCCATGTAGGGCAGGTCGCAGTGGGGATTCGTGCCCTTGCCGGGCCCGATGGCGCGCAGCCAGGTGAAGTCGTAGTGCCGGATCTCCTCCCCGAAGTACCTGCGGTAGAATTCCGGCAGACGGCCGGAATAGAGCAGGTTTTGGATCCGCGGATTGTTGTTCGTGAGCTCGGGCTTGAAGACGTAGCCGGCGCCGGGCTGGCAGATGCCATCGATGGTCGGGTAGGCGGGATCGAGGACGCCGGCCGCGGCGAGGCCGTCGGTGAGGCTGGCGCGGGCGTCGAGCACGTCCGCGCGGTCGAGGTAGCCGGGCAGGTAAAGGTAGCCGTCCTCGGTGAAACGGCGGCGCAGCTCGGCGACATCGTCGGCCGCATCGGTGGACTCCCGGAGCCAGCCGGCCTTGTCGTCGGCCATGTCCAGCTCATGGCCGTAGGAGTATAGCTGGGGCAGGGCAGTCGTGGTGCTCATGGCTTCAAGTTACACGCGAATGACCCCGCATTAAATGGTTGAAGTGGGAGAAGTCATGTAAATTTTGGGTGGATGCCTCCCGGACCCAAATACCGCGCCGAGCCCTGGCTGCAGAGCCCGCTGCGCACTCCGGTCGGGGAGATCGAGCTGGCCGGGCTGCTGCGCAACGTGACGGGCATCGACCCGACGGGCATGCGGATTTTGAGACGGTTTACGCTGGTGCTGATGGTCGAGGGCCGCGGCTACTACCGCGACGCACGCGGCACCAAGCTGGAGCTCGAGCCGGGCGACGTGGTGCTGGTCTTTCCGGAGATCGCGCACGCCTACGGCCCGCTCCCGGGCACCGAGTGGACGCAGATCTACTTCGTGTTCGACGGGCCGCAGTTCCAACTGTGGCGCGCGCAGGGTCTGCTGGCGCCGGAGCACCCCGTGCTGCGACTCGGGGCGGTGGATTACTGGCGGCGGCGCCTGCACGAGGTGGTGAAGGGCGAGCCCCTGCACCGCGCCGGCGCGCCACTGCGCGCGCTCGGCCGGCTGCTGCACGTGGTGACGGACATGATCACCTCGGATACCGAGAGCACCCGGCAGGCGGGCCGGGACGCCTGGCTGGAGAAAAGTCTGCGGCTGCTCGGCGACCGGGGTCCGACGGGCTGGTTCACGCCGCAGGAGGTGGCGCCGGAGGTGGGGCTGAACTACGAGAATTTTCGCAAGCGCTTCGTCGAGCTCACGGGGGAGTCCCCGGGCCGCTACCAGAAGCGACGGCGGCTGGAGTGGGCGTGCGCCGCGATCTACCACGGCGAGTCCTCGCTCAAGCAGATCGCCGACACGCTCGGGTTCTGCGACGTGTTTCATTTCTCCAAGGCCTTCAAGCAGGAGATCGGCTTTACGCCGTCGGACTACCGCCGCCGCGTCCGCGGGCATTGAAGCCGGCCGGGATCAGAAGGTCAGCGGCACAGTGACGCGGGTGGCCGTGGCCACGCCGGCTTGGATTTTGGGCAGGAAAAGCCAGGCATGCAACGTGTCCAGCAGGGCCTTTTCCGCCGGAACGGGAAGCTGACCGCTCAACACCACGGCACTGACGGTGCCGTCGGGACCGACGGTCAGCGTGGCGGAGATTCCGGGCGGGAACCCGTCGGTGGAGGCAAACAGCGGCGGGATTTGCAGCACGGGCTGGACCGGCCGGTTCGCCCCGCGGTTCTCTTCCAGCCAGCGTTTCACCGTGGCGGAGTGGATCACCTGCTCGCGGCGCAGGAAGTACTGCGCCGCCGCGGCGGTC
>JANMTJ010000280.1:0-7916 GCA_031390295.1 Oleiharenicola sp. | reverse complement strand
AACACGGCCGAGGCGGTGGCGCCGGTGGCGGCAACGGCGTCGCGCACCGTATTGAAGATGGGCACCCGGTGGGAGCCATGCTCGAAGAACTGGCCGCCCTTGCCGGGCGTGACGCCGGCGACAATCTGCGTGCCGTAGTCGAGGGAGAGCTTGGTGTGGCGGCCACCGAACTCGCCGGTGATGCCTTGGACGAGAACCTTGGTCTTTTCGTTAACAATAATTGACATGGTGAAAGAGATTCTCCGCGGATTGCGCTGATGAACGCGGATAAGTGGTAGAGGTATTTATCTGTGTAATCCGCGTTATCCGCGGTGGTTGGGAAATCAGGCCACGAGCCGCACAATTTTCTGCGCGGCGTCGGCCATGGTGTCGGCGGACTCGATCTTGAGGCCGGACTCGGCGAGGGTCTTCTTGCCGGCGGTGACGTTGTTGCCCTCGAGGCGGACGACGAGGGGGATCTTGAGGCTGAGCTCGCGGGTGGCGGCGACCACGCCGGTGGCGATGGTGTTGCAGTCCATGATGCCGCCAAAAATGTTCACCATGATGCCCTTCACGTTCGGGTCGGTGAGGATGATCTTGAAGGCGGCCTGGACCTGGTCCTTGGAGGCGCCGCCGCCGACGTCGAGGAAGTTGGCCGGGCTGCCGCCGTAGTGCTTGATGATGTCCATCGTGCTCATGGCGAGCCCGGCGCCGTTGACGAGGCAGGCGATGTTCCCGTCGAGCGCGATGTAGGAGAGGTTGAATTTCGCGGCCTCGATTTCCTTCGGATCCTCCTCGTTGAGGTCGCGCAGGGCGACGATCTCGGGGTGGCGGAAGAGGGCGTTGTCGTCGAAGGAGACCTTGGCGTCGAGGGCGAGCACCGAGCCGGTGGGCGTGGTGATGAGGGGGTTGACCTCGACCATCGCGGCGTCGGTCTCCCAGAACATGGTGTAGAGGGCGCCGATGAGCTTCACGGCGTTCTTGAAATAGTCACCGGTGAGGCCGAGGCGGAAGGCCAGCTCGCGGGTCTGGTAGCCCTGCAGGCCGATCGCCGGGTCCACGATGATCTTGAAGATCTTGTCCGGGGTCTCGTGCGCGACCTTCTCGATTTCCACGCCGCCCTCGGTCGAGGCGACGATGACGGGACGCGAGCTGACACGGTCGAGGAGGATCGCGAGGTAGTACTCCTTCGTGATGTCGCTGGCCTGGGTGAAGTAGATGGTCTGCACCTTGCGGCCGGCCGGGCCGGTCTGGGCGGTGACGAGCGTGTTGTTGAACATCGCCTTGGCGTACCCGAGGGCGTCGGCCTTGGTCTTGGCGAACTTCACGCCGCCCTTGAAGCCGTCGGTGAAGGTGCCCTTGCCGCGTCCGCCGGCATGAATCTGGGATTTTACGACGACCGGGGCGTCGGGCAGCTGCGCCAGCGCCGAATCAAATTCGGCGGCGGAGCGGGCTGCGACCCCCTTGGGGACGGCGACGCCGTATTTCTCGAACAGTGCCTTGGCCTGATACTCGTGAATATTCATGGAAAAGAGGGGCAAATTTTAGCCACAAAGCCCGGGCAATTGACACAAAAAACCGCGTATAGAGGCTGCGCCCCACGCGGTTTAGGTTGGTGACACGGAGGCGGACAGGGCAGGATTGCCTTTGCGCCCCCTTCCGGCACGATGCCGCCCGCATGCAATCACATGAGGTCCTCAAGGAGGTGCTGAAGAAGACCAGCGCCAAGCAAATCTCAGCGGAGATGGGCCTGTCGCTTTCGCTGATCTACAAGTGGGCCGAACCGCCCCAGGACGAGACCGGCAGCGGGGCCAACAACCCACTGGACCGCATCGAGCAGCTGCTGCGCATCACCAACGACCCCCGGATCGCGCAATGGGTCTGTGAGCAGGCGGGCGGGTTTTTCATCACCAACACCAAGGCCAAGCCCCATTCCGCCCAGCTGATCCCCTTTACGAACAGCATTGTGCAGGAATTTGCCGATATGCTCGGCGCCATCGCCGTGGCCGCGGCCGACAACGCCATCAGCAAGGACGAGGCCAGGGCCATCCGCCGCCGGTGGGAAGACCTGAAATCCGTGACCGAGGGCTTTGTCCACAGTTCGGAGGAGGGCAATTTCTCCGCCATCAAGGATGTCGCGGTGGCCCACGACAACCCGCGACCGCACTAGGTCAGATCACTGAGTTCGCCGGCAGCTGACGGGCGAGGAAGGCCGACTGGATGGTGGTGAGTTCCTGCAGGCCGGTCTTGGCGAGGCCAATGAGGATCTCCAGCTGCTCGTGCGAAAAGGTCGATTCCTCGCCGCTGCTCTGTACCTCGACGAACTGGCCGCGGCCGGTCATGACGACATTGGCGTCCACCTCGGCGTCCTTGTCCTCGACATAGTTCAGGTCGAGCAGGGCATCGCCCTGGAAGAGGCCGACACTGACGGCAGCGACGGAATCGGTGAGCGGGTTCTCGGTGATTTTCTTCGTGTCGAGCAGCTTCTGGATGGCCAGCCGGGCGGCGAGGTAGGCGCCGGTGATGGAGGCGGTCCGGGTGCCACCATCGGCCTGGAGGACGTCGCAATCGATCCACAGGGTGTGTTCGCCCAGCTTTTGCAGGTCGAGGACGGCGCGGAGCGAGCGGCCGATCAGGCGCTGGATCTCGACGGTGCGGCCGTCGATCTTGCCTTTGCTGATGTCGCGCGGTTTCCGGTCGAGGGTGCTGTAGGGCAGCATGGAGTATTCGGCGGTCAACCAGCCCCCCTTGACGCCCTGCTGCTTCATCCACGAGGGCACCTTGGCCTCGATGGTGGCGGCGCAGATGACGCGGGTGGAGCCGAAACCGATGAGCACCGAGCCCGAGGCGTGCGGGGCGATGTTGGCCTCAAGGGTGATGGGGCGGAGTTGGGCGGCGTGGCGTGAGTCGGAACGGGAGACGGGCATGAAAGATCAGTGATGTTCCCCGTCCGTTTCCTCGTCATCGGGGAACGGGGGATGCGAGGAAATCTTGTGGGAGGTGGTCTTCGCAGGCTTCTGTTCGGCCATGTGGGCGATGAGGCGCTCGTTGAAGGTCTTGGCCGGGTCGTGGCCCATGTTCTTGAGCGCCTGCACCATGGCGGCGACCTCCACCAGGCGGGCGATATCGCGGCCCGGGCGGACGTAGAACTCGATGTGGGGCACCTTTACGCCGAGGATGTTGTAGTAATTTTCCTCCAGGCCGGTGCGCTCCTCGATGACGTCGGGCGACCATTCGCGCAGCGAGACGACGAGGTCGATGCGCTTCTCCAGGCGGATGCTCTTCACGCCGAACATCTCGGCGATGTTGATGATGCCGATGCCGCGGCACTCCATGTAGCCGCGGTTGAGCGGGCGGGAGCTGGCGGAGAGCTCGCGCTCGTCGAGCAGGCGGATGCAGGTGAGGTCGTCGGAAACGAGGGAGTGGCCGCGCTCGATCAGGGCGAGGGCGCACTCGGACTTGCCGATGCCGCTGTCACCGCGGATCATCACGCCGATGCCCTTCACGTCGAGGGTGGTGGCGTGCTCGGTGGAACTGGGGGCAAACTCGTTGTCGATGCACAGGGTCGCCGCGTTGACGAAGTGCATCGTGATGAGCGGCGTGCGGAAGATCGGGAGATGCATCTCCTCGGACACGGCCAGCAGCGGGTGGGTGGCGATGTAGTTGCGGGTGAGGACGATGGCCGGAATGCCGCGCTTGGCCATTTCCCCGAAGATCATGATCTGCTGCTTTTGGGAGAGAGTCTTGAGGAAGGTCATCTCGGCCGCGCCGAAGACCTGGATGCGCTTGTTCGCGAAGTATTTGAAAAAACCCGTGAGCGCGAGCGACGGACGGTTGATGGAGCCCTCGCGGATGAGGCGGTGCAGGCCGCTCGCGCCGTTCAGCAGTTCCAGGTGCAGCTTGTCCTTATACGTCTCGTAGAAGTGAGCCACGGTGATGCCGTGGATGGCTTTGGTGGGCATGAGGCGGACAGTAGTGAGTAGCGGGTAGTGAGTAGTGGGTAGAGTAAGATTTGAGTGACAACAAGCTCCTACTCGCCACTCGATGTCCGCTCCTCGCTCCTACAGATTGAAGTCCTTGCCGAGGTAGATTTCGCGGGCCTGCGCATCGTTGATGAGGAAGTCGCCGCTGCCCTCGGTCATGACCTTGCCCTTGTGGATGATGTAGCCGCGGTCGACGATCCGGAGCGTCTCGCGCACGTTGTGGTCGGTGATCAACACGCCGATGCCGCGCTGCTTGAGCTGGAGGATGATCTTTTGCACCTCGGCGACGGAGATAGGGTCAACGCCGGCAAAGGGCTCGTCCATCAGGAGAAATTGGGGACGGCTGACGAGCGCCCGGGCGATCTCCAGGCGGCGGCGTTCGCCACCGGAAAGGGTATAGGCTTTTTGCGTGGCGAGGTGGCTGAGGCTGAGCTCCTCGAGGTGGTGCTTGACGAGGGCGGGGCGGTCGGAGGACTTGACGCGCAGGGTCTCGACGATGGCGAGGATGTTCTCCTCGACGGTAAGCTTGCGGAAAATGGAGGGCTCCTGCGGCAGGTAGCCGACGCCGAGGCGGGCCCGGCGGTGCATCCGGAGGTGCGTGGCGTCCTGTTCATCGATGAAGACACTTCCGGAGGTAGCGGGCACCAGTCCCACAACCATGTAGAAGGTGGTGGTCTTGCCCGCGCCGTTGGGGCCGAGCAAGCCGACAATCTCGCCGGCCCGGATGCGGACATTGACGCCGTTCACCACCGGGCGCTGGCCGTACACTTTAACCAGGCCTTCGGTGCGGATTTCCTTTACGGCATCCATGCTCAGGGTTGCTTGGGGGTCTCGGCAGGAGCGGGCGCGGCGGGCTTCGGCTTGTCGATGCCGAGATCCTTGATGGGCGGGCCGGTAAAGCGGGCGTTTTTGCCGCGGATCTGGCGCTCGCCGCGCAGCATCTCGAGTTCGTCGCCGGTCCAGGTCCAGTTGACGGCGTGGTCCACCACGACGGGCTGGCCGGTCAGGATAATCTTGTCGTCACCGGGCAGGACCTCGGCGCGTCCGCAGGCGGCTTCGCGGTCACCCTGGATGATCCGCACATTGCCCGTGGCCACGAAGGACTTGAAGCTGTCGATCTTGCCAATGGTGGCGGTCGGATCGCCCTTGCGGGTGGCGACGATCTCCAGGCGGTCACAGGTGAGCTTGAGGTTGGTGCCCGTCACGATGACGCGGCCCGTGAAGACGGAGGTGGTCTCGGTGTCACTGCTGCGCCAGTCGAACTGTTCGCTCTCAATGACCGTGTTCTGCGGCTCGGCATTCTGGGCGGAGAGCTGCACCGCCATCCAGCAGGCGAGCAGACATAAGGGGGGACGGAGGAGTTTCATTGGAGCAGGGCCTTCAACTGGGTATGCAAAACTACGCGCACGTTTTTGCCGATGGAAACCTTTTTATCCCGGTGGCTGTAGTTCCAGTCCGAGCCGGTGGCCTCGAAGCGGTCGTTGATGATCCGGATCGGGTCGTACCCGCGGACCAGCATCTCGCCGGGGCGTACCTGGGCGGTCGGGCTGAGGATCAGGGTTTCCACCTTGCCGTCGGGCAGACCGGTGAAGATCGAGAGATTGAGGCCCTTGATGTCGACCTGACCCTCGGTGGCGTAGCGCGCCTCGGACCCGCGCAGCAGCCACGAGCGGTTACCCTCGGGGGTGAAGTCGGGCAGGCGGAAATTCACAATGGGCTGGTCCGGGGCAACCTGGGTGTTGGCGCCTTGGGCAAGGGCGGCTGACAACAGAAGTAACAGGGTGAACTTGGACAAGCGGGGCATGGCGGCGTTATAGACCGCGGTTGGCCAGGATATGTTCACATACTTCGCGCACCGCGCCGAGGCCGGCCGGGCGTTTGGGCACGAGGGTGGCGACGGCGAGGGCGGCGGCCATCGAGGTGGCGGGAGCCACGCCAATCCCGGCCCAGTTGATGGCCGGGGCATCAATATCGTCATCCCCCATGTAGCAGACCTGGACGGCGGCGAGGCCGAGCTGACTGGCCAGTTCCTGCAAGGCCATGAGCTTGTCGGTGCGACCCTGGATCACATGGGCAATCCTCAATTCGGTGGCCCGGGCCGTGGTGGCATCCGAGGGGCGCCCTGAAATCCACGCTACGGCGACCCCCCTCTTGTGCAGCCGGACCAGCCCCATGCCGTCGAGGATCGAAAAGCGTTTGGACTCGGTGCCGTCGGAGTGAATTTCGACGGTGCCGTCGGTCAGGACGCCGTCCACATCCATCGCGAACAGACGGATGCCGGCCCAGCGGGCGGAGGAGATTTTTGCTGTCCGGCTTTTGGCTTTGGTCACTGCCCGGCAGGTTGCCGGTTATTTCCTCCAGCGGGAATCCTAAAGACGAAAAATCGCGCCCCGGCCTAGCCCGGGGAACCGATGAAGCCGGCCGCCAGGGCAAAGTCGGCACTCGTCAACTGATGTCCGGTCTCGCTCCAGTGCAGGTCAACCTGGGCACCGGCCCGGTGCAGCATATCAGCCAGTCGCGGGGGATGATCAACCGGCACGATGGGATCGAGCCGGCCAGCGCTGAGGCTGATGCGCTTGCCCGACAGATCGGGCAGGTGTTCCGGCTGCAACACAACCATCGGGCGCAGCAGCACGGCCCGGGTGAGGACTTCCGGGCGCAACAGCAGCAGGGAAGCGGCGATGTTCGCCCCGTTGGAATAACCCAGCGCCGTCAACCGGCCGGATTCGAAGCCATAATGGGATGCGGCCGCGGTGATGAAATCGGCGAGCGCATGAGTCCGCCGTGCCACATCCTCCAGATCAAAGACCCCCTCGGCGAAGCGGCGGAAAAAACGCGGCATGCCGTGCTCGCTCACGTCGCCGCGCGGGCTCAACAGGGCCGAGCCCGGTGCGATCTGCCGGCCGAGCTCAAGCAGATCGTTCTCGTTGCCCCCGGTCCCGTGCAGGAGCAGCACGGGCGGGGCGCCGGCCTTGGTTCCGGGTTCGAAACGGTGGATATAGGACAGGGCGGACATGTCAGGTGAGCTTGGGCAGCGAAGCCTCGATCTCGGCGCGATGCGGTTCGAGGTGAGGCGGCAGAGAGAGCTTGGAGCCGAGGGTTTCCACCGGTTCATCGATGGCAAAGCCCGGCTGATCGGTGGCAATCTCGAAGAGGACACCACCCGGCTCGCGGTAGTAGATGGACTTGAAATAGGCGCGATCAATGACCGGGCTGACTTGCAGGGAGTCATCAAGGAGAACCTGGCGCGCGGTCACCTGCGCGGCGTCATCCGGCGTGCGAAAAGCAACATGATGGATCGTGCCGGCGCCACTCAGTCCGCGGGGAAGGGCGGGATCGGTGAGCAGGTCCACGTAGGTGCCGGGACCACCCTCTGCGACGGTATAGCGGGTACGATGGCCTGAGGTAGCCTGCAGGCGGTAGCCCATCGGGCCGGTGAGAACCGCCGCGGTTGGCGCGGCCTCGTGCAGGGCGAGGGTCGAGCTGTGAAAGCCGCGGATGGCGTGCTGGGCTGGAATTACGGGTGATGGCGTGGCTGGCCGGGGATCGGTTTCAGCCGTGGCCACGAGTTCCAAGCGGAGGCCATCGTGATCAAGGAAGGCGAGCACCTGGTCGCCGAAACGGGTCTCGACCGGAAAGGTTGTCACCTTCAGCCGGCTCAAGTGTTCCTGCCAGAAAGCAAGGGAACCAGCCGGTATGGAGAAGGCGGTGGCGTAGGACTGGCCTTTGCCTGGACGACCACGGGGCAGGCCCGCCCACGGGAAGAAAGTGAGGGCCGTGCCCGGCGCGCCGGTGTAATTGCCGTAGTAGAGGTGGTAGGTCCCGGTGTCGTCCTGGTTGACGGACTTCTTCACGAAACGCAGCCCGAGCACCTGAGTGTAGAACTGCATATTGCGCTTAACGTCGGATGAGATGGCCGTGATGTGGTGGAGACCGGCTAGATTGGCTTTCATG
>JANMTJ010000269.1:0-4022 GCA_031390295.1 Oleiharenicola sp. | reverse complement strand
CACGGCCTGGTCGAAGCCCTGTGCCACGAGATCGGCCCGCGACAGGCCCTCCTCGACGTAGCCCTTGAGGATGCCGTCGAGCACATCGTAGGGCGGTAGGGTGTCCTGGTCCGTCTGGTCGGGCCGCAGCTCGGCGCTGGGCGGTTTCTCGATGGAGTTGAGTGGAATGATCTCCTTGTGCCGGTTGATCCAGCGGGACAGAGCGTAGACCTGCGTCTTGAAGACGTCGCTGATGACAGCGAGTCCGCCGCACATGTCGCCGTAGAGCGTGCAATAACCGACGGCCAGCTCGCTCTTGTTGCCGGTTGTGAGGAGCAGGGCGCCGAACTTGTTGGAGATGGCCATCAGCAGCAGGCCACGGGCACGGGCCTGGATGTTCTCCTCGGCGATGTCGCGGGGGCGTCCGGCAAAGATCGGCGCGAGCGACTTCTCCGCGGCAGCCACCACGTCGGCGATGGAGAGCGTGTGGAACTCGATGCCGAGGCTCCGGGCCACGGCCGCGGCGTCGTCGCGGGAATGCTGGCTGGAAATGACCGAGGGCAGGCTGACCCCGATGACGTTCTTGGGTCCGAGCGCCTCGGCGGCAATGACGGCGGTGAGCGCGGAGTCGATGCCGCCGGACAGGCCGAGGAGCGCCTTTTTGAAGCCGCTTTTGTGCATGTAATCGCGCAAGCCGAGCACGAGGCCGTCGTGGATGTCGGCGAGTTCCTCCTGCTCGAAGGTGGGGGCGAGCTGCGCGGCCGCGGCCCCGGTGTCGATCACGCGGAGTTCCTCGCGGAAGGCGGCGAGGCCGCCGAGCACGCGGCCCTTCGCGTCGGCCACGAGGCTGCGTCCGTCGAAGAGCAGCTCGTCGTTGCCGCCGATGGCGTTGACGTAGGCGACAGGGCAGCCGATCTGGCGGGCCGTGTCGGAGACGAGGGTGTGGCGTACGCCGCCCTTGCCGTGGTTCCATGGGCTGGCGGAAAGATTGACCACCACGTCACAGCGCTGCGCGGCCAGCTGGCGGACGGGCTCCACGCCGTTGTAGAGGCGGCGGGTCGAGATCATGGCGTGCGTCCAGATGTCCTCGCAGATCGTGATGCCGATGCGCCGGCCGCCAAATTCAACCACCGTGGGGGCCGCGGCGGGCTCGAAGTAGCGGTCCTCGTCGAAGACGTCGTAGGTGGGCAGGAGGCACTTGCGGGCGGAAACCAGGATCTTCCCCTGGTGGCAGAAGGCCGCGGAATTGTAGGCCGGGCGACCTTGTCCGGTGGTGTTGGACTCGGTGTAGCCGATGACAGCGGGAACAGCACCGATCTTGGCGGCCAGATTGCGGGTGGCTTGCTCGACGTCGCTTACGAAGCGTTTCTTGAACAACAGGTCGCGCGGCGGATAGCCGCTGACGACCAGTTCAGGGAAGACGACCAGTTCGGCACCATGCGTGACCAAAGTCTGGTAGGCCTCCTCGATGAGGCGGCTGTTGCCGGTGAGATCGCCGACGATGGTGTTGATCTGGGCCAGACCGATGCGCATGGGAAGACCACCAAGCTGAGGGTAACGTGCTGGACTGCAACCCCAAGCCGCGTACCCGGCCGGACTTTGGCATTGCGAGGAGTGGCGCGACGAAGCAATCCAGCGTAGCCGCAACCATCATCCTCCGCCAAGACCATGGATGACAGGCCAAGCCGCCATGCTGTTAGAGGAAAAAACATCGCAACTGATATTGGCCTCGGCCTCCCCCCGGCGCCGTGAACTGCTCGCGCAGATCGGCCTGCCATTCACAGTCATCCCGGCGGAGGTGACCGAGCACGAGGCCCCTGACGCCGACCCGCGCGAAATGGTGCGCCATAATGCCGCACTCAAGGCTGACTGGGTGGCGGCGCGATACCCGGCCGCTACGGTGATCGGGGCGGACACAACCGTCTTCATCGACCGGACCGTGCTCAACAAACCGCGGGACGAGAACGAGGCACGGGCGATGCTGCGGATGCTGAGCGGACGGACCCACACGGTCTTCACGGGGCTGGCGGTGCGGCGCGTACTCGACGGCCTCAAGCTCGACCAGGGAGTCGCCAGCGAGGTGACTTTCAGGGTGCTGGATGAGACGACGATCAGCCTGTACCTCAGCCGGGTTCATACGCTCGACAAGGCCGGGGGCTACGCGATCCAGGAACAGGGCGACCTGATCGTGGCCGGTTATACCGGTTCGCTGACAAATATTGTGGGTCTGCCGGTGGAAGAAATGAAACAACTTTTGACTCAGGCAGGTCTAGGGCGTTGATATCAACCCAGTGACGACCCATGCCGCAGCTCCCCGCCAGAGCCCCTTGGCCCCCGAAAAGGACCCGGTGGACCGCTCCATCCTGATCGGGATCGCCTGCACGTTGTTTTTCCACGTCCTTCTCGTGCTGCTGTCGCCGCATTTTGCCTTCGATGATTTCTCGGGGATCCACACCGGCATCAGCGTCAACAACACCAGCCGGGGCAAGACCTTCGACTTTGAACTGGCCCCATCCGAGGCGGCGGAGAAGGAGCGCGACCCGTTCAAGTTTGTCGAAACCAACCCCGACGCGCCCACCAACGAGCCGGACAAGACCGACAATTTCAGCAACCGCAACCAGCAGTCGGCCCAGCTGGAAAAGCCCAAGGAGCTCGACCCGGAGCGCCGCCCGAGCATCGCCAATGCGCAGGACAAAATCAAAAACGACACCTCCATCGTGACCGGGGACATGGCCAAGCCCCAGTTGGGCACCAACGCGACGCCCGAGAGCACCACGACCGCTGAACAGGAGCAACTGGAACAGAAGCTGCGGATGGAGCAGGCGACGCTGAGCGGCTTCGACAAGCACGAGGGCAAGTCCGAGGACGGCGTCGCCTCGAATGTCTCCCAATCCAAGAACCCCTCCACTGGTGCCGACCAGAATGTTGACGGCGCGCGCGAGGCCGCCGCGGCCGACGGTTCTCTCGTGGCCGTCACCTCGACCCAAAAGGCCCAGCCCAAGGCCCGCCCGCGGCTCACGGCGAACCGGACCACAATCCTGTCCAACCGGGTCACAGGAGTTTCCAATCTCGGCATCCTCGGCATGGACGCCCGCTGGAGCGAATACGGCGAATACCTGCAGGAACTCGTCGAGATCGTACAGACGCAGTGGTACCGCATCCTGCAGGAGAGCCGCGTTTCCCCGCCGCGCGGCTCGCATGTCATCATCACTTTCAAGATCAATGCCAAGGGGGAGACGGACATCGTCAAGGTCGAGGACTCGGACGCCGGCAAGCAGGGCGTCTTCTCCTGCCAGAACGCCATCCAGGCCCGGCAGCCTTACCGTCCGTGGACCGAGCAGATGGTAGCCGTGCTGGGCGACGAGCAGACCCTCACGTTTGCCTTCTACTACCAGTGACCGCGAGCGCCTTGCCGGGTGATTTCTGGGCAACCCTGCCGCTGCGGGCCGAGGTGCGCCCGCTGACCCGGGATGCGAACGGCCTCGCCGCCTTCGACAAGCCATCTGGCCTGCTCTCCCATCCGAATGAGTCGCAGGATGAACCCCGTTCGCTGCTGACCTGCCGCTACGACAAGGAGGCCCAGTGCTTCCACTGGACGGCAGAAGATGGCACCACCCGCCGGCTCTGGCTGCTGAACCGGCTCGATTCCGCGACCTCGGGGGTGATCCTGACCGCCGCCAGCGAAAAACTGGCCACCGTGATCCGGGAGCACTTCGCCAAGAAGCAGGTGCGCAAGACTTACAATGCCCTGGTCTTTGGCCACCCGCACACCAAGCAGGAGGTCTGGCGTGATCTGCTCGCCGTGAACAAAAAGGGCGGCCGGGTCCGCACCGCCAGCCTCGGCCACATACCGTCCGAGACGCACTTTGAAGTGATCCGGCACACGCAGAAGAATTTTTCCACTAGCCTCATCCGGCTCGAGCCGCGCACCGGCCGCAGCCACCAGCTCCGGGTGCAGTGTGCCAAGCGCCACCTGCCCATCATTGGCGACCAGACCTACGGCGACTTCGGCCTGAACCGCGAGTTCGCCAAGGCCATCAAGA
>JANMTJ010000214.1:0-7168 GCA_031390295.1 Oleiharenicola sp. | reverse complement strand
AGCGACCTTGGTCGCGACAGTCGCGTGCCCCTCGACAAGCTCTGGGCCCTGAGTCCGTCGAACGGGCAAGCACGCTCCCACATCCAAGCCAAGCCGGAGGAAGTTTACCCGCCTTTGGCGGCGCCGGAGGCGACCAGGGCTCCGGGGCAGCAGACCCCGGCGAATAAAAAGGCGCCCCGGGTGACCGGGGCGCCGATATGGCCAGAAGAGGGAAACAGGCCGGCTTAGAACTGCACCTTCGCGCCGAGCTGGATGCGCCAGCGGGACATGCCGTTGTCGATGTTGAAGCCAACGGGATCGGAGGTGTAGGTCGGCCGGATCAGGCCCCCGGTGGTGTAAGCCGTGGTCGTCGTGAGCGTGCGGGTGCGGAACACATCGTTGCTCAGGAAGGGGGAGATCTCGGTAAACCCGAAGGTCTTCTTGCTGATGAACGCGCCGAAGTTGATGAAGTCGAAGAAGAGCTGAACCTTGGCGTAGCCCTTGATCGGGATGTTCTGGACGAACTTCAGGTCGAGGCGGTTGACCCACGGCTCGACGAAGGCGTTCTTCGGGGCGATGCCACCGGCGTATTGGGACAAGCCGCTCTTGTTGAGGTAGGCGAAGAAGGCGTCGCGCTGGGTGGTGGTCATGCCCGAGAAGTCGAAGCGCGGGTCGTTGGCGTCGGTCGGGACCGCGACGGTGTCGTTGAAGGACACGCCGTCACCATTCAGGTCGCTGCCGAAGACCCAGCTGTAGGGATTGCCGGAGCGGCCCTCGTAGTAGAGCGAGGTGAGGGTCTTGTAGCCCTTGAAGAGCTCAAACTGCCGGGAGAGGCTGAGCTGGACGCGGTCCTTGATCTGGAAGTCCGCCGTGCCGACCTCCACCGTGTTCTGGTTGAAGATCACGTTGCGATTGAACTGGCCGCCGGCGGTGGTCTGGCCGTTGGCCTGGGCCTCGGTGGCGCGGCCGCGGGTGTAGGCGAGGTTGAAGCCCCACTTGTTCTTGATCGGGCGGTCCCAGCTGACGCTGAAGTAGGTGGACTTGCCGACGCTCGCATTGCTCACCCGGTACATGAAGGTATAGGCGGGGTACAGGGCGTTGGCCAGGGTGGAAGGCACCCCGGCAAAGCGCTGGCGGCCATCGGCCCCGATGGTCGTCTTCTTCAGGTTCTCGTTGGTCGTGCGGAGCGCGGTATCCACGACGCTATGGACCAACTCGACCGACACCACGGAGTCGAGGAAGGAGAGCTTGTGGTCGACGGCGAGGTTGCCGCGCCAGACGGAAGGCAGGTTGAGGCCATCGTCGTTGAAGTCGACCTCGCGGCGCAGGGTCGGGTTGTCCGTGCCGGTGCCGATGGGGTTGGCCGGGTCAAAGTGGTCCCGGAGATAGGCCGTATAGCTGGATGGCAGAGGATTGACCGCGTCCGTCGAGGACCGGGAGAAGGTGCCGACGCCGGTGTTGCCGAAGGAGTTCGAGAAGAACACCCAGGGGGAGCGGCCGAGGAAGTGGCCGACGCCGCCGCGGAGCTGGGTCTTGCGCTCTTCATCGAGCGAGTAATTGAAGCCGACGCGGGGCGAGATCGTCTGGACGCCGTCAAGCGAGCCGTCGTTGCGGAAACCGGTGGCGGTGAGAAAAGCCTGGTTGAGGGCCGGCGTGATCCCGCTTTCCGCCATCTCAAATCGTACGCCGAAGTTGAAGTTCAGGCGCGGGCTGGCGACCCACTTGGCCTGGGCAAAGATGCCGGTGCTGGCGAACTCGGAGATGTCGGCCATGGGGCGCACCGCGGGATCGATGTAATTGCGCGTGATGACGACATTGGTGTCGTTCTGGAAGTCGGTCATGTTGCGGAATCCAACCAGTCCGTAGGAACCCTGGCGGAACAGGTTGAAGAAGCTGGACTGTTCACGCTCGATGCCGGCGGTGAAGACAAAGTCCTTCCAGAAGTAGTCGCCGAGGGCGGTCATCTGCTGGCTTTCAACATTGATGACGTTGCCCTGGCGGAATTGCTCCGTGCCGACGATGTAGGAGCCGTTGGTGACGGCGGAGTTGTTCAGCAGGTCGGTGCCGGAGACGCCGAAGACATAGGTCATCGGGGCGACCGTCTTCACCGGGGTCAGCTGGTCGTCGGTGGAGGTCGTGTACTTGACCTCGGTCTTGAAGTCAGGGCTCCACTGGCTGAAGAGCTGGAAATTATAGGATTCGCCGACACGGGTCTGGTCGTAGAAGTGGCCGTCGGAGGAGGTGGAGACGCCGCCGCCGGTGATGCCGGCGTTGCTGGAGGTGCCGCTGGCGAAGTTGCCGAACTGGGGCACCAGGCCCTCGGTCTTGGAATAACGGGCGCTCAGGCGGTGGTCGGAGTTGATGTTCCAGTCCACCTTGGCGAGGATCTTCTCGTCGGTGAGCGTGTTGGAGGTCGCGGCAGTGACGGGCTGGCCCCAGTCGATGGTCTTGCCGGCCGCCGAGCTGTATTGCGCGAAACGGGCCAGGATGGCGGCCTCGCTCGGGGTCGAGAAGCGCGGGTCGCGGCCGGCGCTGATGCTCTTGAAGTCCTCATAGTTCAGGAAGAAGAACAGTTTGTTCCTGATGATCGGGCCGCCGAGGGTCGCACCGATGGTCCGACGCTCGAGCTTGGGGCTCACCTTGGCGCCGGTCAGGGTCTCCTCACGGGAGTTATTGCCCTGCAGGGCAATACCGCCGAGTTGGTCGCCGCGGAAGTAGTAGTAGGCCGAACCGTGGAATTCGTTGGTACCGCTCTTGGTCACAGCGTTGATCGTGGCCCCGGTGAAACCGGATAGCCGCAGATCATAGGGCGAGATCTGCACGGAGAGCTGCTCGATGGTGTCGATCGAAAGGGGATTGAAGAAGGCGGCGAGGCCGGTGCCGTTCAGGCCGAACACGTCGTTGGTCCGCGAGCCGTCAATCATGATGGAGTTGAAGCGGTTGTTCTGGCCGACGGCGGTGATCTGGGACTCCTCGCGGTCGCCAAAGGTCGAGCGGAGGGTGACGAGCGGCGACGCGCTGATCAGATCGGCGAAGGAGCGCTCGGATGTGGGTTTGGCCGCCAGGCGTTCGTTGCTCAGGACGATGCCCGAACCGCTGGACGCGGCGTCAAGATCGTTGGCCGCGCCGGTGGTGACAAATTTCTCCAGCTGGAGCACCTCGGACTTGACGGTCAGGTTGACCTCAATGTCGTTGCCCAGCTCGGTGATGACGTCGTTGGAGGCGGCCTCGGCATCGGAGGTCTTGGCGGTCACCGTGTAGGGGCCACCGACCGGGAGGCCGCGGAAATTGTAGCGGCCGGATTCATTGGTCGTGGCCGTGAAAGTGGCGTTGGTCGGGGTATGGACCGCGGTCACGGCCACGCCGGACAAGGCCTGGCCATCCGCGTTGCGAATGGTCCCCGACATGCCCGAGGACACGAGTTGGGCATGGGCATTGGGCGAGAAGATCACAGCCAGGGCTGTGACGGCGCTTAGAATAAACGATTTAATGAACAGTTTTTGCATGGTGCTATGCATTTTAGGTTTTTCAGGCAAGGTGACCCGGTTTGCGATACTTTGAACTGGCGGAGCGAACGCCCCGGCTGTGTCATAGTCAAGCGTTCAGCCCCGGATTTTGTTCACAGTGGGAATAAGTTTCACGGTCGTAACGTAATCTAATCCCGCTGCGCGCACGGACGGTTGGCGGCTACTGGATCCGGACGATAAACGGCGACCAGAATTCAGTTTTCATCGCCGGGAATAGCCGCTCGACTCGCGGGCGTGAGCACCCCCCAGCCAGCCAAGGCCTTGTCGGGCCGGGATATGATCGTCCCGATGGTCTGCCTGTGCTTGGCGGTGCTGGCTGCCTATCATAACAGTTTCGGGGGGCCGTTTGTCTTCGATGACGAGCCCTCGATCACGGACAACCCCAGCCTGAGGTCGCCATGGTCGCTGAGGGAGATCCTGTGGCCGTCGGTGGCAGGCGGCGCCACCGTCAGCGGCCGGCCGGTCGTCAACCTGACCCTCGCGTTGAACGCCATGCTCGGCGGACAAGCGGTTTGGGGTTACCATGCCGTCAATCTCCTGATCCACCTGCTGGCGGGCTGGGTGATGTTCGGGCTGGTGAGGCTGACCTTAGCCCAGCCGCCGCTGGCGGTACACCATGGGGCGGTGGCCCGGCCCCTCGCGCTGGCCGTGGCCCTGTTGTGGATCGTCCATCCACTGCAAACCGAGTCGGTCACCTATATCATCCAGCGGACTGAGTCCCTGGTGGGGCTGTGGTATCTGCTGACCCTTTACGCCTTTGTCCGGGGGGTGGCCGATGGCGGACGCAAGTGGCTGGCGCTTTCCCTTGCCGCCGGCTGGCTGGGCATGGCGACCAAGGAGGTCATGGCGACGGCGCCGTTGATGGTCTTCCTCTATGACCGGACGTTTGTGGCCGGCAGTTTCGGGGAGGCTTGGCGCCGGCGCCGGGGTTATTATCTGGGGTTGGCCGCCAGCTGGCTGCTCTTGGGGCTGCTCGTCGCCGGAACCGCCGGCCGGGGTGGCACGGCGGGTCTCGGGACGGGGGTTTCGTCGTGGACGTACCTGCTGACCCAGTGCGAAGCGATCGTTCGCTACCTCGGGCTGGTGTTCTGGCCGAGTCCGCTGGTGTTTGATTACGGCACGGCCACGGTGGGTGGACCGGGAGAGGTGTGGCCGCAGGTGCTGCTGCTGCTCGGGCTCGTGGGCGCGACGGGATGGGCGCTGTGGCGGGCGCCGGTGTGGGGATTTTTGGGCGCGGGCTTTTTCCTGATCTTGGCGCCGAGTTCGAGCGTGATCCCGGTGGCCTCGCAAACAATGGCCGAGCACCGGATGTATCTACCCTTGGTGATACCGGTGGGGCTGATCGTGGCCGGGCTGTACCGGCTGGCCGGGCGCTGGAGTTATCCGGTGTTTGGATTGCTGGCGCTGGGTTGCGGCTGGCTGACGGTCGCGCGCAACTCCGACTATGCCACCGGCCTTGGTCTTTGGTCCGATACGCTGGCGAAACGCCCGGCCAATGCCCGGGCGCACCACAACCTGGGACTGGCCGAGCTGGCCTTGGGCCACGTGGCCGAGGCGGCGCGGCATGTGGGCAATGCCATTGCGCTGGCTCCCGGGTCCCCCGAGCCGCATTACAGCCTCGGTTTGATACTCACCCGGCAGGGCCGCATCCCCGAAGCCATTGCCAGCTATGAGAAGGCGATCGAGTACGATCCCAGGCATGCGGCGGCACATAACAATCTGGCCAACGTCCTGTTCACCGCGGGCCGGACGACCGAGGCGGGACGGCACTACGCCGAGGCAGTGCGTTTGCAGCCGGATTTCGCCGGGGCCAGGAACAGTTACTCCAACTGGCTGCTCGAGATGGGGCGCACAGAGGAGGCCCTGACACAGGTAATGGAGGCGATCCGCCGGCAACCGGGTTTGGCGGAAGCGCACTTCAACGCTGGCAATGCCTGTGCCGCGCTCGGCCGGCCGGCGGAGGCGCTGGCCCATTACCAGGAGGCCGTGCGGCTGCAGCCGGGTTTCGCCGCGGCCCATAACAACCTGGGCAACGTGCTGCTCGAACAGGACCGGGTGGCCGGGGCGATGGAGCATTACGCCGAGGCGGTGCGGCTGGAGGCGGACTATGTCGAGCCGCGGAGAAACCTCGCCTTCCTGCTCCTGCAACTGGGCCGACCGGCGGAGGCGCGGCCCCATCTGGAGGCGCTGGCGCGCTTGCGGCCGGAGGATGAGGAGATCGCCCGGGCGTTGGCGCGGGCGCGAGCCGAGGCCCGGTAGCCGGCAAGATTTCATCTCGCCCATGGCGCGATCAGTGTCTGGCTGGTGTCATGGCAAATCCGGACTGCTATTCACCGGGCGAGGAACTGGCCAACCGGCTCACCCACGGGCTGGGGGCGGTGTTCAGCGTGGCCGGATTGGTGCTCATGGTCGCTTTTTCCGCCCGCTACGGCGATGCCTGGCAGGTGGTGAGCACGGCCATCTTCGGCGCCACCCTGGTGCTGCTCTACACGGCCTCGACGATTTACCACAGCTTCCAGGACGAGCGGCTCAGCCGGCTCCTCCAAAAATTCGACCACGCCGCCATCTTCCTGCTCATCGCGGGCACCTATACTCCGTTTGTGCTGGTCACCCTGCGCGGGCCGTGGGGTTGGAGCCTGTTCGGCGTCGTGTGGGGCATGGCGGCAGCCGGGGTGGCGCTCAAATTCTGGTTTGCCGGGCGGTTCAAGGTGCTTTCCACCCTGATCTATATCATCATGGGCTGGCTGGTGTTGATCGCGCTCAAACCGCTCAGCGCCGCGTTGCCCGCCGGCGGGATGCGCCTGCTGGTGGCCGGCGGTCTCTGCTATACCGGTGGCGCGGTATTCTATCTCTGGCGCCGGCTGCCTTACCACCACGCCATCTGGCATCTTTTTGTGCTGGGCGGGAGCTTCTGCCACTGGGCCGCGGTGTTTTGCTATGTGATACCGGGGGGTGAATAGACGGGGGAGGGGCGATTTTGACGATAAGTTGGCGTCGCGGTGGTTGCCAACCGCCCCCGGAAACATCATTACAGGGGCCATGAAAATCGCGATCATCGGGGCGGGCAATGTGGGCGGGGCGCTCGGCAAGGCGTGGGCCAAGGCTGGTCACTACATCATTTTCGGGGTGCGCAATCCCGGGAAGGGCAAGACGCAGCCGCCGCTGGAGGAGATCGGGGTGGGGGCGACCGCCATGGCCTTGCCCGATGCGGCGCGCAGCAGCGAGATCATCGTCCTCGCCACCCCCTGGCCGGCGGTGCCCGAGGTCATCAACGCGCTGGGCGACCTCAAGGGCAAGGTGCTGATCGATTGCACGAACCCCCTCTCGCTCGGTGGCGACGGCAGCCTCAGCCTCTCGCTGGGCTCGTCCACCTCGGGCGCGGAGGAGGTCGCGCGGCTCGCGACCGGCGCGCGCGTGGTGAAGGCCTTCAACACCTACGGCTTTGAAAACTTCGCGGACTCCAGCTACCCGGGCTATGGCGACCTGAAGCCGGTCATGTTCCTTTGCAGCGACGACGATGCCGCCAAGGAGATCACGGAAACGCTGGCCAAGGACATCGGGTTTGAACCGGTGGACACGGGCGGGCTCGGCATGGCGCGCAGCCTCGAGCCGCTGGCGCTCCTGTGGATCCGCCTCGCCATGCGGCGCGGGCGCAATCCGAA
>JANMTJ010000189.1:0-8357 GCA_031390295.1 Oleiharenicola sp. | reverse complement strand
CGACCACGCCGAGTGGTGGGCGACCATCAAGTTGTCCCGCGGCGATGCCGCCGTGCGCGACATCCAGAGCCTGCCCGACAGCGGCCACCTCTACGCCGCGCATGTCATCAACGACCTCTGGCGCCTCACGCAGAAGCGCGACACCATCGTCGTGACCGACGTCGGCCAGCACCAGATGTGGGAGGCCCAGTATTACCGCCACGAAAAACCCCGCTCGCTCATCACCTCGGGCGGCCTCGGCACGATGGGCTTCGCGCTCCCCGCGGCCATCGGGGCGAAGTTCGCCTGTCCGGAGAAGGACGTGTGGGTGGTCTGCGGCGACGGCGGCTTCCAGATGACCAGTTCCGAACTGGCCACCGCCGAGCAGGAGGGCATCAAGGTCAACGTCGCCATCATCAACAACGCCTTCCTCGGCATGGTGCGGCAGTGGCAGGAGTTTTTCTACGACAAGCGCTACGCCGCCACGCCGATGACCGGCCCGGATTTCGTGAAGCTCGCCGAGGCCTACCGCCTCACCGGCCTCCGCTGCAACAAGCGCTCCGACGTGAAATCCACCGTCGAAAAGACCCTGGCGGCCAAAGGCACCGTGGTCATCGACTTCGTCGTGGAGAAGGAGGACACCGTTTTCCCGATGGTGGCCGCCGGCGCCGACCTCGACAATATGATCCGCCGTCCGAAGCAGGATGTGATGCTGGAGTCCGGGTCCGACAAGGACTGGGAGATGCCCGCCGCCTCCGCCGCGCCGCCCGCCGAAGCGAAAGTCACCGCGAACGGCCACGCCAAATCCGCGAAGCCGGCCAAAAAGCCCGCCCGCCCCGCTGCCCCCAAGGCCGCGAAAACCGCCCGCCGTTAACCCCTCCCTCCCATGGCCAAACATACGCTCATTGCCTACGTGGAAGACGTGCCCGGCGTGCTCAACCGCATCGCGTCGCTCTTCCGCCGTCGCAACTTCAACATCGATTCCCTCACGGTCGGCCGCACCGAGCAGCCGGGGGTGTCGCGCATGACCGTCGTGGTCGACGCCACCGAGGCCGGCGCCCGCATCGTCGAGGCCAACCTCTACAAGCTCGTCAACGTCCTCCGCGTGGACGACCTCACCCACAAGCCCTCGCTCTTCCGCGAGCTCGGGCTCGTGAAGGTCAAGGTCACGCCGCAGACCCGCAGCGAGGTCCTCCAGCTCACCGAGGTGTTCCGCGCCCGCGTCGTCGACGTGGACGAGGCGACGCTCGTCATCGAGGTCACCGGCACGCCGGAGAAGATCGGCAAGTTCGAGCTGGTGCTCCAGCCCTATGGCGTCGTCGAGATCGTGCGCACCGGCGCCGTCGCGATGGCCCGCGGCCACGAGCTGATCTCCGCGGCCCCGCCGCTGGTCCGCACCAAGGAGGCCAATAACGAACAGCAGCACGACTCCGGCGTCTCCATGTCCGTCTGATCCGACCAATTCACACCCGCCTGTCATTCTGAACGAAGTGAAGAATCCATCAGCACAATCGCCTCGCACGTGACACTGGATTCTTCGCTGCGCTCAGAATGACAAAAGAAAACTCCCTTACACCTAAATCTCATCATGGCTAAAATATACTACGACAAGGACGCGAACCTCGCGCTCATCCGCAGCAAGAAAGTTGCTATCATCGGCTACGGCTCCCAGGGCCACGCCCACGCGCTGAACCTGAAGGACAGCGGCGTGCGGGTCCGCGTGGGCCTCGCGCCCGCCAGCAAGTCCGTGGCCAAGGCCAGGAAGGCCGGCCTCACCGTCGGCGCCGTCGCCGACGTCTCCCAGTGGGCCGACGTCATCATGGTGCTCGTGCCGGACCACGTCCAGGCCCGCCTCTACCGCGAGGAGATCGCCCCCCAGCTGACCGCCGGCAAGATGCTGATGTTTGCCCACGGCTTCAACATCCGCTTCAAGGGCATCGTCCCGCCGAAGAACGTCGACGTCACCATGATCGCCCCCAAGTCCCCCGGCCACCGCGTGCGCGAGGTGTTCCAGGAGGGCGGCGGCGTCCCCGCCCTCGTCGCCGTCCAGCAGAACGCCACCGGCAAAGCCAGGAAGCTCGCGCTGTCCTACGGCCGCGGCATCGGCTGCACCCGCGCCGGCGTGCTTGAGACCACCTTCACCGAGGAGACCGAGACCGACCTCTTCGGCGAGCAGGCCGTCCTCTGCGGCGGCTGCGCCGAGCTGGTCAAGGCCGGCTTCAAGACCCTCGTCGACGCGGGCTACCAGCCCGAGATCGCCTACTTCGAGTGCATGCACGAGTTGAAGCTCATCGTCGACCTGATGTATCGCGGCGGCCTCAACTACATGCGCTACTCCGTGTCCGACACGGCGGAATGGGGCGACTACGTCTCCGGCCCGCGCGTCGTCACCAAGCGGACTCAGCAGGAGATGAAACGCATCCTCAAAGACATCACGACCGGCAAGTTCGCCAAGCGCTTCATCGACGAGAACAACAAGTATGGCCGCAAGACCATGAACAAGTTCCGCAACCGGGAGCGCGGCCAGAAGATCGAGGTCGTCGGCGCCAAACTGCGGGCGATGATGCCGTTCCTGAACCCCGTGGTCATCTCCAAATGACCACGGAGTGAGAGTGAATGTGAAAGTGAGAGTGTACAAACCATGAACGCACGCACAAAGTTGATGAGCTTCGGCGCCTATTCCAAGGCGCTGGAACTCTTTGATTTTGTGGTGGCGGACCTGGCGTTTCTCTCTCGCCATCGTGAGTGCAGTCAGTTGGCCGCCCAGCAGCTCGCCAGTGCCGACTCGATTGCCTCGAACATCGAGGAGGGCTACGGACGTGGCTCGAAGAAGGAATACTGCCAGTTTCTCGTCATAGCGCGCGGCTCGGCCCAGGAAACGGCCGGTCGCTACCTGCGACTGAGACACTGGCTGCCAGCCGACCTGCCGGCGACGCGCATCGCTCTTTGCGATGAGATCATCGGCATACTGACAGCCAGTATCAAAAGTTTACGCTCCCAGTTGGCTGCTACGAAATAACTCCGTCCACCTTCACTCTCACTTTCACTATGACCTCGAACTACGTCCGCATCTTCGACACCAGTCTCCGCGACGGCGAGCAGGCCCCCGGCGCCTCCATGACCTCAGTTGAAAAGCTGGAGGTCGCCCGCGCACTGGCGCGACTGGGGGTGGACGTGATCGAGGCCGGGTTTCCCGCCGCCTCGCCGGATGACCTCGCGGCGGTGCAGACCATCGCGGCCGAGGTGGGGCAGGTCTCCGTGGCGGGCCGCCCGCAGTCCGAGCCCCCGATCATCTGCGGCCTGGCCCGTTGCACGAAGAACGACATCGATGCGGCGTGGAACGGCGTGAAGGGCGCCAAGCATCCGCGCATCCACACCTTCCTCGCGACCAGCGACCTGCACCTGAAGCACAAGCTGCGCATGTCCCGCGAGGAGATGACGGCCAAGGCGGTCGAGATGGTCGCGTATGCGCGCTCGCTGTGCGTCGACATCGAGTTCTCCCCCGAGGACGCCGGTCGCAGCGACCCGGAGTTCCTCTACCAGGTCCTCGAGGCGGTCATCAAGGCCGGCGCCACCACGCTGAACATCCCTGACACGGTCGGCTACACCATGCCCGACGAGTTCGGCGCGCTGATCGCGGGCATCATCAAGCACACACCCGGCGCCAGGGACGTCATCATCTCCGTGCACTGCCACGACGATCTCGGGCTGGCCGTGGCCAATTCGGTCGCCGGCCTCCGGGCCGGGGCGCGCCAGGCCGAGTGCACCGTCAACGGCATCGGCGAGCGCGCGGGCAACGCGTC
This sequence comes from Oleiharenicola sp., assembly GCA_031390295.1. Classification (GTDB taxonomy): domain Bacteria; phylum Verrucomicrobiota; class Verrucomicrobiia; order Opitutales; family Opitutaceae; genus Lacunisphaera. Next base: position 4,575 of record JANMTJ010000189.1, on the reverse strand, counting down.
GCTCGAGGAAATCGTCATGGCGCTCCGCACCCGGGCCGACAAGATCGGCCTGTCGACCGGCATCGATGCCACGCATCTCTGCCGCGTCTCCAAGCTCGTTTCCCGCAGCACCAGCTACCCGGTGCCGCCCAACAAGGCGGTCGTGGGCGCCAATGCCTTCGCCCATGAGTCGGGCATCCACCAGGACGGCATGATCAAGAACGCCCAGACCTATGAGATCATGAAGCCCGGGGATGTGGGCGCGACGCAGACCATGCTCGTGCTCGGCAAGCATTCCGGCCGTGCGGCGTTCTCGAAGCGCCTCGCCGAGCTCGGCTACCCGCTCGAAGGCGACGCGCTGCTCAAGGCCTTCAACGAATTCAAGAAACTGGCCGACCGCAAAAAGGCCGTGCTCGACGCCGACCTCATCACCCTCGCCTCGGACGAGCGGGCCACGGTGCCCGAGCTCTGGGCGCTGGAAAATCTCCAGGTGGTCTGCGGCACGACGGGTTTGCCCACGGCCACGGTCCGCCTGCGCGACGCCGACGGCAAGATGCACGTCATGGCCAGTGTTGGCACGGGCCCGGTGGACGCCACTTACAAGGCAATTGACGCCATCGTCAAACTGCCGATCAAGCTGCTCGAGTTCGGCATCAGCTCGGTAACCGAGGGCATCGACGCCCTCGCCGAGGCCAGCGTGCGCGTGCGGCACGATGAGCAGCGCTCCAGCCATGGCCACGGGGCCGACACCGACATCGTGGTGGCCAGCGCCAAGGCCTACCTGTCGGCGATCAACCACGTCCTTTCCCGGCACGCCACCGGCCGGGCGGAGCACCCGCAGAACAGCAACCAGGCCCAGGAGGTACGCAAGTAAGCCATGGCCAATAACCTGCCAACTTCCGTCGAAATCTTCGACACCACGCTGCGCGATGGAGCGCAGACGGAGGGGATTTCCTACTCGGTCGATGACAAGCTGCGCATCGCCCGCAAACTGGACGAGCTGGGTGTGACGTTCATCGAGGGCGGCTGGCCGGGCTCCAACCCCAAGGACGTGATATTTTTCGAGCGGGCCCGGGCGGAGTCCTGGCGGCACGCGAAGATCGTGGCCTTCGGCGCGACCCGCCGGGCCAAGCTCAAGCCGCAGGACGACCCGAGCGTGCGCGCACTGGTCGAGGCCGGTACGGAAGCCTGCGCCATTTTTGGCAAATCCTCGGTCCTGCAGGTGAAGGAGGTCCTCCGCACCACGCTCGAGGAAAACCTGAAGATGATCGAGGAAACCGTGGCCTGGCTGCGCGGGCAGGGGAAGCGCGTCATTTACGACGCCGAGCATTTCTTTGACGGCTACCGGCTGGATGCCGCCTATGCGTTGCAAACCCTGCGGGCGGCGGTCAAGGGCGGCGCTGAGACCATTGTGCTGTGCGACACCAACGGCGGCTCGCTGCCGTGGCAGGTGGAGTCGGCGGTGACGGAGGTCATCGCGAAACTCGGCCAGGTGCCAGTGGGCATCCATGCCCACGACGACGCCGGCTGCGGCGTGGCCAACACCCTGGCGGCCGTGCGCGCCGGGGCGCGGCACGTGCAGGGCACGATCAACGGCTACGGCGAGCGCTGCGGCAACGCCAACCTGTGCGTGGTCATTCCCAATTTGGAATTGAAGCTCAACCTGCGCGCCCTGCCGGCCGGCGCGCTGCCGCACCTGCACGAGGTGGCGCGCTTCACGGCCGAGGTCGCGAATTTCGCGCCGAACGTGCACATGGCCTACGTCGGCGACAGTGCCTTCGCGCACAAGGCGGGCGTGCACGTCGCCGCGATGCAGCGCCATCCCGACGCCTACCAGCACATCGACCCGAAGGCGGTCGGCAACGCGACGCGGGTGGTGATCAGCGAACTATCCGGCCGCGCTAATGTGGTTTCAAAGGCGGGGGAGCCTGGTTTTGAGGATATCGATGCCGCCACCAGCGCGAAGGTGGTCGAGCTGATCAAGGCGAAGGAGCACGAGGGATTTTCCTATGAGGCCGCGGAGGCCAGCGCGGCCCTGCTCGTGCGCCGGCTCAGGCCCGGTTATAAGCCGCTGTTCAGCCTGCTCGATTATCGCGGCATGGTCAGCCGGCACGGCGACAGGCATCTGGCCGAGGCCACCATCAAGCTTACGGTGCGCGGGCATGAGGTGCACACCGCGGCCGAGGGCAACGGCCCGGTCAACGCCTTTGACACGGCGCTGCGCAAGGCGCTCCAGCCGCTGTTCCCGGCGGTCGCCCAGATCCAGCTTGCCGACTACAAGGTCCGCATCCTGAACAGCAACACCGGCACCCGGGCCATCACGCGCGTGCTGATCGACTGGCACGACGGCGACACGCGCCGCTGGAGCACGGTCGGGGCGGGTACCAACATTCTCGATGCCACGTGGCTGGCGCTGGCGGACGGCTATGAGTATGCGCTGAGCGCGCCCGTGGCCGCGCCCAAGGAATCCAAAACATGAACGCCAAAATCGTCCTGTTGCCGGGTGACGGCATCGGTCCCGAAGTAGTGGGGGAGGCCCGCCGCGTGCTCGATGCCGTGGCGCAGCTTTTCGGCCACCAATTTGAATATGCCGAGCACCTGCTCGGCGGTTGCGCCATTGATGCGACCGGCACGGCGATGCCCGAGGCCACCCTCAAGGCCTGCCAGGCCTCACAGGCCGTGTTACTCGGCGCCGTGGGCGGCCCGAAGTGGGACGACCCCCAGGCCAAGGTCAGGCCCGAGCAGGGCCTCCTGGCCATCCGGAAGGGCCTTGGCCTCTACGCCAACCTGCGCCCGGTTAAGGCGATTCCATCGCTGGCCCGCCTGTCGCCCCTCAAGCCCGAGCGCGTGGCCGGGGTGGACTTTCTCGTCATCCGCGAGCTGACCGGAGGACTCTATTTCGGCCAGCCGAAGGGCCGGACCAAGACCGCCACCGGCGAGCAGGCCGTCGACACCCTCATCTACACCGACGTCGAGATCCGGCGCATCGTGCGCCTGGCCTTCCAACTTGCCCGCGGCCGCCGCAAGTTCGTCACGTCGATCGACAAGGCCAATGTGCTCGAGTCCTCGCGGCTCTGGCGCCAGATCGCCATCGAGGTCGGAAAGGAATTCCCCGACGTGAAGCTGGAGCACCAGTTGGTAGACTCGGCCGCCATGCGCCTGATCACCCATGCCGCCCAGTTCGACGTGATCGTGACCGAGAACATGTTTGGCGACATCCTGACCGACGAGGCGGCCGTGCTGGCCGGCTCGCTCGGCCTGCTGCCCAGCGCCTCGCTGGGCGAGGGGAAGCTCGGCCTGTACGAGCCCATCCACGGCTCGGCCCCCGACATCGCGGGCAAGGGGATCGCCAATCCCACCGGCACCATCCTTTCCGCCGCCATGCTTCTGCGCCATTCCCTCGGTCTGGAGGCCGAGGCCCGAGCTATTGAGGCGGCCGTCAGCGCCGCCATCGATGAAGGCTGCCACACCGGCGACCTCGGTGCGGCGAAGCCGATCAGCACGATCCAAATGGGCGATGCAGTCCGCGCTCGCCTCAAGCGTTAAAGGCCAACCGGCCACCCTCTCTCCTTCCATGAGTTTATCCACTTCCCAGCCGTCCCTCGACACGACCCGCTTCATCGCGCGTCACGTGGCCGGCCTGCGCCGCTCGGGCATCCGCGACTTCTTTGAACTGGTCGCGAAGACCGATGGCGTCATCTCGCTCGGCATCGGTGAACCCGATTTTGACACCCCGCAACCCATCCGCGACGCCGTGACCACGGCGATGAACACCGGCAAGACCCACTACACGTCCAACCTGGGCCTGTTGGAGCTCCGCAAGGAGATCAGCCGCTATGCCGAGGGGCATTTCAAGGTCAGCTACCGCCCGGACGACGAGATCCTCGTGACCGTGGGTGTGTCCGAGGCGTTGGACCTGACCCTGCGCTCCCTGCTCAATCCCGGCGACAAGGTGCTTTATCACCAGCCGTGCTATGTTTCCTACGCCCCCTCGGTGGACCTGGTCCACGCCGTGGGCGTGCCGGTGGCGACCAATGCCGCCGAGCAGTTTTCCCTGGATGCCCCGGCGCTGGAGGCCGCCTGGCAGCCCGGCTGCAAGCTCCTGCTGCTGAACCTGCCCTGCAACCCCACCGGCGGTGTCTGCTCCCGCGAGCAACTGGAGCGCATCGCGAAGTTCGCCATCGCGAAGGACCTCATCGTCATCAGCGACGAGATCTACTCGGAACTGATCTTCGAGGGCACGCACACCAGCATCGCCAGCCTGCCGGGCATGCAGGAGCGCACGCTGCTGTTGCACGGTTTTTCCAAGGCTTTCGCCATGACCGGATTCCGGCTCGGCTATGCCTGCGGCCCGGCGCCGCTGATCGAGGCGATGATGAAGGTCCACCAATACTCCATGCTTTGCGCCCCCAGCATCAGCCAGGAGGGGGCCCTCGCCGCCCTGCGTCTGGGCGATGATGCGACCAAGTTCATGCGCGACCGGTATCGCGAGCGGCGGGACCTGTTTGTCCGCCGGATCAACGCGGCCGGCCTCAAGTGCCATGCCCCGCGCGGTTCGTTCTACGCCTTCCCCTCGGTCGTTGCGACCGGGCTGGA
>JANMTJ010000137.1:0-4091 GCA_031390295.1 Oleiharenicola sp. | reverse complement strand
GCGCCACCAGCCATTCGGGGTGGGCCAGTTCTGTCGCCAGATCAGCGGGCTTCTCGGCCAGCCGGGCCGCCATTTTCCGGGCCACCGCGTTGACCAACCCGGCTTCCTTGGGGCTCGCCACCCCCTTGGCCCGCTCGACCGCATGGTGAATGACCTTGGCCGTCAGGTCGGGGCCGCCTTCCAAAAGTTCAAAACCCGCCATCATGAGCACCGCCTTCACCTTTGTTCTCGGTTCGCGGGTCATCAGGCCAGACAGGGCCGCCTCCAAGCGGCTGGCCCAGCGGACCACCCCGTAGAAAAGATGCTGAGCGCGGGCGCGCTCCTGGCTGGTCAGGTTTGGCGCAAGTCCTTCCAGTAACGCATCCACGCGTTCAGAGCGCTCCAGCCAGCGCTCGACCAGACCGGCGGCGGCCACCCAGCCGCTCAGCTGGGGTTTGGGTGTGTCCGAGGCTTTATCCAAACCCTGTTTGACATCATGCATCATTGTCGCCTCAACTAATCGGTTCACCGACTCGATACGCAATTATGAATTCCGAAGCCATCTCCGCGATCCTTGCCAAGCACTCCGCCCTCAAGGCGTCCAAAGCCAAGTTGGAGGCCATGGAACCCGGTGCCTACGTCGTCCACCAAAGCTGGGGTTTCGGTCAGATCAAGACCTACGATGAGGCCGACCTGAAGCTCATCATCGATTTCAAGGGCAAGAAGGGTCACCGCATGGACCCCGCCTTTTGCGTCGGTAGCATGGAAGTCCTTCCAACCAAGCACATCCTCGCGCGCCGGGAGACCGAGCCGGCCAAGGTCAAGCAGCTCATCGAGGACGATCCCGTCCAGCTTGTCATCGACACCCTTTCCGCCTATCCCAACCAGGCCGCCAGCGCCATTGAGCTGGAAATCGTCCTCCACCAGGTGGTCGGCGAGGAGAAGTTCAAGAAGTGGTTCTCCAGCGTAAAAAAACAGCTCATCAAGGACCCCCGCGTTGGCGTGCCGGCCAAGAAGACCGACTGCTATATCGTCCGTGACGAGCCCGTCTCCGCCGAGTCGGAGATCATGGAAGAATTCACCAACACGCGTTCCGCCCGTCGTCGCATTTCCCTCGCCGAGGACCTCCTCGCCGCCTCCATCAAGGAAGAATCCAAGCAGTCGCTCGGCCAGGTCCTCAGCGGCATCACCGAGGCCGTCCGTGATAGCAACCAGCTCGACGCCTCCGAGCGCCTCTACGGCGCCTTCGTCCGCGACGAACTCGCCAAGATCCTCGGCCACGACAATCACTCCGCCGCCCCGACCCAGTCCGAACTCATCAAGGAAGTTCGCGGCCTCACCGCCATCGCCGAGAAGATCCCCGTCCATTTCCAGTCCCGCTTCCTCGACCTCGTCAAGGAGACGCACCCCCTCGAGTGGCGCGAGATCGTGTTCGCCCTGCTCAAGACCTCGCAGGGCAAGTTCACCACCGAGTGCATCAACTTCCTCATGGAAAACGGTCAGGCCGACGAACTCGCCACCGCCCTCACCCGCTGGAAGTCCGAGCAGAACCTCCGCGCTCCCGTCCTCCTTTGGGTGATCAAGAACCGCCATTCGAAGAAATTCTCCAAGCTTCTCCACGGCCTCATCACCCCCCGTCTGCTCGGCGCCATCTTCTTCGCCATCGACTACGAGGCGCTCCAGTCCGCCGGCACCCGCCGCATCCCGCTGGCCGAGGCGCTCAGCGACGACACCGACCTCATCTCCGACCTGCTGGCCGCCGCCGACACCGAGACCGCCCGCGACCTCGGCAACAGCCTCCTCCTCAACCAGGGCTTCGAGGAACTCACCAAGAAGTCCCTCCTCGCCCGCTTCATCAAGCTCTTCCCCTCACTCCAGACCCTCGTCTCCGGCGAAACCGAGACCAAGGACGAGCAGTTCCTTGTCTCCCGTGAGAGCTATGAGAAGAAGCGCGTCGAGTACGAGGAGATCGTCTCCAGGCGCATCCCCGAGAATTCCAAGGCCATCTCCGTTGCCCGCGAGCACGGCGATCTCAAGGAGAACTCCGAGTTCAAGATGGCCAAGCAGGACCAGTCCGTCCTCATGGGCCAGAAAGCGCAGCTCGAGCGCGACCTCGCCCGGGCCCGCATCACCGATTTCAGCGAGGCCAGCACCGATTCGATCAGTGTCGGCACCATCGTCGATCTCCGCGACGTCGGCACCGGCAAAGCCGTCCGCTACTCGGTGCTCGGCGCCTGGGACAGTGATCCGGACAACCACCGCATCGCCTACAAGACCCCGCTCGGCCAGGCCCTCATGGGCAAGAAGGTCGGCGAGCACGTGAAGCTCAAGATCGGCAGCGCCCACCAGGAGTTCCAGATCGCCGGCATCACCCGTTACTTCGACGCCAAGAAAGGCTGAGCCTTGCGGGCGGGGCTATAGTCCCGACGCCATTCCGGGCCGCGTCTCAAGCGCGGCCTTATTATTGCCCGTTACGCGCCCCTGCACCGCGCTTGTCATAGGGCGCATTTCACCCCATAGGTCGTGGGCGCATGACCGACCATTGGGACAGCCTTAAAGTTCTCTCCGACCCGACCCGGCTGCGTCTGCTCGCCCTGCTGCTCAAGGAGGAACTCTCCGTCGCCGAGTTGCAGGAAATCCTCGGCATGGGCCAGTCCCGCATTTCCTCCCAACTGGCATTGCTCCGCCAAGCCGGCTTTGTCGTCGACCGCCGGGACGGCAAGAAGGCCTTCTACTCCCTCCGCGCCGGGCTGCCGGCGAAGCAGCTCACCCTGCTCCGCGCCGCCTGCGATTCCGTCGCCGACCTCCCGGAGTCCGCTGAGGATCGCGGCAACCTGGACCGCACGCTCCACAAGCGCCGCCAGCATTCCGAGCAGTATTTCAACCTGATCGCCGGCAAGCTGGGCAAAAACTATTGCCCCGGCCGTTCCTGGGAAGCCTTGGGCCACCTTGCCCTCCGCCTCGTTCCCGCCATCACCGTGGCCGACCTGGGTGCCGGCGAGGGGCTCGTCTCCCAGCTGCTCGCCCGCCGGGCCGAGCGCGTCTGGTGCATCGACAACTCGCCCAAGATGGTCGAGGTCGGCACCGAACTGGCAAAAAAGAACGGCCTCTCCAACCTCGCCTACAAATTGGGCGACATCGAGCAGGTGCCACTGCCCGACAAGTCCGTGGACCTCGCCATCCTCTCGCAGGCCCTGCACCACGCCAGCCACCCGCAGACCGCTGTCAACGAGGCCCATCGCATACTCAAGCCCGGCGGCCAGCTCCTCGTCCTCGACCTCAAGGAACACCACTACGAGAAGGCGCACGAGCAATTCGGCGACCTCTGGCTCGGTTTCAAGGAGAGCGCGCTGCACGGCTTCCTCAAGTCGGCCGGCTTCCTGAAAGTGGACGTCACGACCGTTTCCCGCGAAACCAACGAACCCCATTTCGAGACTCTCCTCGCCAGCGGCGTGCGGGGCGGGAAATAGGCCGGGGTCGGGGTGATTCACCGATGGCCGATTCCTGGGATTCGCTCGACCGGCTCCATGTTGCCGCCCGACGCAACCGCTGGTTCGGCCGGCTGGCGATCCTGACGCGCGTGCTGCTGGCCCTCGGCTTCACACCTTCCGGCTACACGAAGCTGGTCGGTAATCGCTTCACCACGATTCCGGTTTCCAACCCGGTGGGCTTCTTCTTTGAGGCGCTCTACCAGACGGGCTGGTATTGGAATTTCCTCGGAGCCGCCCAATTGCTCGCGGCAGTGCTCCTGCTGATCCCGCGCACCACCACGCTCGGGGCCGTGCTCTATTTTCCCATCATCGTGAACGTCTTTTTGATCACGCTCTCGATGCACTTCACGGGCACTCCGCTCATCACGGGCCTGATGCTGCTCGGCAGCGTCTTCCTGCTGTGTTGGGACTACGACCGGCTCGCGCCGATCCTGCGCCGATCAACCCATCCAACCGGCTGAACCCCGCCGGGGTGGTTATTTGGAGCCGGCCGGCCCGAGTTCGTAGCTGATCCGGCCCTCGATGATCTCGCGCAGGGCGACGTCCTCGGGAGCGAGCTTCTCCAGCGATTCCACCAGGGGCCGGCTGCCGCGCCGGAGCTGCTTCACGCGACGCGACACC
>JANMTJ010000112.1:0-2601 GCA_031390295.1 Oleiharenicola sp. | reverse complement strand
CGTCAAACAACTCGACGGCCCCGTCGAGGTTGTCCCGCTCGACGTCTTCCTCAAGCTCGCCGCGAGCAAGCAGACCTACACCACCCGTTACCAGGACCCGGCCGACCCCCAGCATTTCAAAGGCTACAAGTGATATGCCGTTGATTCATCCAAAATATGTCCCGTCTCCATCAATCTGACCTTGATCCTCTGGCTTCCGCCCTCCGTCGTTTGCTTTCACCCATCCCATGAACCACCCCACCCGGCGCACGTTTCTGAAAAGCTCCGCGGTCCTGGCCGCCGGACTTCCGTTTGCCCGGCTTGACCTGCGGGGCGCCGAGCCGGCCGCTCCCGCCGTCAACCCGGTTTCGTCCGGCGGGCATCGCGGTTTGCTCTTCGACGACGCCGATCTGCCGCGCATCCGGGCCAACGCCCGTCATCCCCGTTTCGCCACGCTCTGGCAGTCCCTGCGCGACGCCGACGTGGCCGTCGACCGGGATTTTCTGGCGAACAAGGTCCGCCTCACCAATCACGTGGTCGACCTGCTGCGGGTGCAGAAGATCATGGAGCGCGCTTGCGTGCTCTATGCCGTCGACGGCGAACCGGCCCAGCTGGAGCTGGCGCGGATCGCGATCCGCAAGATGCTCGAGTATCCGGAGTGGGACAGCTTCATCGAGGGCGGCCGGCAGATCTTCGGCCTGCAACGCGCCCCGGAAGGCAGCATCGCGCTTCTGCTTGCGCTGGACTGGCTCAAGGGCGCGCTGACGGCCGACGAGGTCGCCGCGATCGAGGAGGCCGTGGCCACCAAGGGTGCGCCCGCCTGCTACACCGCGATCTACGGCATGAAGTATCCCGACCGCGTGCAGGGTTGGGACTGGAATCCGCGCAGCGACGTGAAGGACTTCCGGCACATCAGCCTCAAGCGCTGGCCGCTCATCCTCAACGCCACCAACCTCAAGATCATCCCGACCGCCGCACTCGGCCTGATCGCCTGCCACTTTCGCGGCCGTCGGCCGGAGGCGGCCGGCTGGCAGGAGCTGGCCCGCTCCTGCGCGCGGGCCTTCGCCACCATCTACGGCAGCGACGGCTCCTATGACGAGGGCGTCAGCTACTGGGGCTACACCACGCTGCACATGGCGCTCTTCGCCGAGGCGCTGTGGCGCACGCAGGGCATCGACGACCGGGCGCTCATCGACTACCCGGGCACGGCCCGCTACGCCCTGGGTATGACCATGCCGACGCTGGCCAACGACCACGCGGTGGCCAATTTCAAGCACGTCGAGGGCTTCATGATGCCCATGCTGAAACCGGAGTTCGACATCGTGAATTTCGGCGACGCCAACGGCGCCGTCGATGTCTCGGTCGCCGCCTGGATCGGCCGCACCAAGGCCGACCCTGTGGCCAACTTCGTCGCCCGCGACATCGGCGAGGCACGGTACCTCTACGGTCTCATCTGGTATGACCCCGCCGCGTCCGCCGCCCCGCCCGGGCCGGCTTTGCTGGACCAGCGGATGAGCAACGACCTCGTGATCTCCCGCACCGGCTGGACCGCCCGCGACAATGTTCTCGCGCTGCGCAGCGGCGGCCCGGGCAATCACGAGCACGCCGACCGCAACAGCGTCCTTTTCAAGGCGTATGGCGAGCGTCTGCTGCACGACCCGACGCGCGCGTCCTACATCGCCAGCCAGCCGCGCTGGATCCTCCGGCTGACCGGCGCGCACACGGCCGTGCTGATCAACGGCCAGGGTCACCAGTATCACGACGGCAGTGAGGGTACGAATGCCTCGTGGTCGTTCGCGCGCGTCATCGACTATCGCACCGGTCCCGGTTGGATGACCGTCACCAGCAACGCCACCGACGCCTACCAGCTGGTCAATCGCAGCGTCGGGCGCGTGCACCGCACCCTGGTGTATCTCAAACCTGACATCGTGGTCTTTTTCGACCGGGTGACACTGCGGGACGCCCAGGCGTCCGTGCAGGTGCGCTTCCAGGCCAACAACGAGGACCTTGCGGCCACGCTGTCGCTCCCGGGTGACAACTTTCTCATCGGCCGGCCGCGGGGCCCGCGGCGGGGCCGCGTGGCCCGCACGCCCGGGCTCGTCGTGCGCCTCGGCAAACTGCCCTTGTCCGATCAGGACGGTTCGCAGCCGTTCGCCGAGGTCGAGTCGCCGGACGCGGCCGACCACGAGATCCTCACCGTCTGCAGCGCCCGGCCCGCCGGCGAAGCGCACGGCGAATTGCGCCTCACCCGCGAAGGCACCGTCTGGCGCGTCCAGGGCACGCACAACGGTGCCGGGGTGAACATCACTCTCAACTCCGCCGCCCGCGAAGCTCCACTTATCACCATCTAACCCCCGATCCCGATGTCCACCCGCCGCACGTTTCTCAAGCGCTCCGCCGTCCTCGCCGCCAGCCTGCCCTTTGCGCGGCTCGATCTGTCCGCCGGTGAAATGAAAGCCCCGGCCGGAATTCCGGCCGGCAGTCACCGCCCGTTGCTCTTCGACCCCGCCGACCTCCCGCGCATCCGCGCCAACACCCAGCTGCCGCGCTTCAAAAAACTCTGGGCCACCCTGGCCGACGCCGACCTCGCCGCGGACCAGAAATTCCTCGAGAACGACGTCA
>JANMTJ010000106.1:0-20154 GCA_031390295.1 Oleiharenicola sp. | reverse complement strand
ACGCCTACGAGGCCATGCTCAAGGCCGATGTGGCCGAGCAGGAGAAACTTTTTGAAATCATCATCCCACCCGGGCCGCGGCTCGGCACGCTGGTGGTCGAGGCCCAGGGCGTGGCCAAGGGCTATGGCGACAATCTGCTCTTCGACAAACTCAGCTTTGCCCTGCCGCCGGGCGGCATCGTGGGCATCATCGGACCCAACGGCGCGGGCAAGACGACGCTGTTCAAGCTCATCACCAACCTGGAGAAGCCCGACACCGGTGCGTTCAAGGTGGGCGAGACGGTGAAATCCGCCTACGTCGAGCAGTCGCGTGAGTCACTCGAGGGCAACAAAACGATCTGGGAGGTCATCAGCGACGGGCAGGAGGTGATGACGCTGGGCACGCGAGCGGTGAACAGCCGGGCCTATTGCGCCCAGTTCGGCTTCACCGGGGCGGACCAGAAGAAGAAAGTAGGCGTCCTGTCCGGCGGCGAACGCAACCGCGTGCTGCTGGCGCGCGTGCTCAAGAGCGGGGCGAACCTGCTCCTGTTGGACGAGCCGACCAACGATCTGGACGTGAACTCCATCCGCGCGCTGGAGGAGGCGCTGGAGACCTTTGCCGGCTGCGCGGTGATCATCTCGCACGATCGCTGGTTTCTCGACCGGGTGGCGACCCACATCATGGCGTTCGAGGGGGACAGCTATGTCCATTGGTTCGCCGGCAATTACACGAGCTACCTCGAGGATTACAAGAAACGGAAGGGGAAGGACGCCGACCAACCCCATAGGATTAAATACAGGAAACTTTCCAGGTAGTCGGCCCGCCGTCGCCAAGGCTATGGCGGGATTGTCTGGTCCGTGGGACCGACGAGGAAGCTGACGCGTTAGACGTGCCTCAAGGCCTCCCGCCGCAATCAACGGAGGTCAACTAATAGTATACTTGAGGCCGTTCGTCCCGCGCTAAGCGCTCTGAGGTTTAAGTATACTATTAGTTGACATGACAACCTGCCGCCAGGCAGGCGTGGAAGTTTCATTCAAAGCCGAAGAGCCGGCCCATTTCGCGGCGGTCCTTTTTGGTCGGGCGGCCTTCGCCGCGCTGCCGTGCCAGCAGGTGCTCAATGCCGGCCTGTTTGGCCCGCTCGTATTCGGCGGGCGGCGTGAGGTCGGTCATGAACTCCGGCAATTGCTTCGCGGCAATCCGGGAACGCGGGAGACCTGCGACCTTGAGGGTGCGGGTGAGAGCGCCGACGCGGACGGTGACAGTTTCGCCGATATGGATGTCACGACCGGGTTTGGCTTCGAGTTCCCCGATGAGGACCTTGCCGCTGCGGCAGGCGGCCGTGGCGAGGGGACGCGTCTTGAAAACGCGCACGCACCAAAGCCATTTGTCGAGCCGGGGATCGTCCACAAGTGGGGAGGGTTGCCCGCGAATGATGCGAATCAACGCGAATCTTTGACCGGCATCCCTGATTGGCGTCAATTTGCGTGATTCGCGGGCGGTGTTGGCGGAGCGCTCCTTGCGCCGGAATAAAAACAGGCTAGGCTCCTCCCACGTTCATGAAAGTGCACCCTTTGTTCCCTGTCCTTTTCCTTACCCTCACCATGACCATCCCGCCCGAAGCCCAAGCCGCGTCGAAAACCGAGTTGGCCACCGTCGGCGGTGGTTGCTTCTGGTGCACCGAGGCCGTGCTCGAGCGCCTGCCGGGTGTCTTGAAGGTCGTCAGCGGTTATGCGGGGGGCAAGGTGCCGGACCCGACCTACGAGGCGGTCTGCACCGGCCAGACCGGCCATGCCGAGGTCATCCAGGTGGAGTTTGATCCGGCGGTGGTCAGTTATGCGAAGGTCCTGGAGGTATTCTTCGAGGCGCATGACCCGACGACGCGCAACCGCCAGGGTGCGGACGAGGGCTCGCAGTATCGCTCGGTCATCTTTTACCACGACGCCGAGCAGCTGAAAATCGCGGGCCGGGCCAAACTGGCAGCGCAGGCGCAATACGAGGATCCGATTGTGACCGAGATCGCACCGCTGACCAAGTTCTACGCGGCGGAGAAATACCACCAGGATTACTTCAGGAACAACCCGAACCAGAGTTACTGCGCGTTTGTGATCAGACCCAAGGTCAACAAGCTGCAGCAGAAAGGCGTGATCCCGAAGTGACGCGAGGCCCGGCCAATAAAAAACGGCACCCGCAGGTGCCGTTGGACCGGTGCCGGGGCGGGATCAGGCGCCTTGTGCGGCGCGCTGGCGACGGGCCTTGACCATATGGTCGGTGAGCCGGTCGAGCCAGCGGATGAGGCCGACCGGACGCGGACTGAGGAATTCCTTTTCCTCCGCCACGGTCTGCCCGTGCTTATAGAGGACACCGGGGATGATGCAGGTGCCGAAGACCCAGTCGGCCACCGGCAGGATGAAAAAGCCGGAGATGGCCTCGTTGCAGTCGATCACGGCGTGGTGGCGCAGGTGAAAGCTGTAGACCTTGCGCCAGAAACCGCCCCAGCGGGGGTGGTCGATGAGGGGGCCCCATTTTTCAAAGGACCAATGCTCAATAGCATGAAAGATCTCATAGAGCATCAGCGAGGCCGCCAGAGCACCATAGCCACCCAGGAACCAAGGCAGCGCCGGCACCAGCCACTGCAGCAGTGCAAACAACGGGGTGAGGCAGGCGGCGAAGATGAGAAAAGTGTACCAAGGGAAAAAGGACGCCTCTTTCTGTTCCTGGGCGATAATCGGGTAGAAGTTCTCGACGAAGTTCACCTCCATGCCCCCCGGGGTGCGGCGGCGGGTGATACGGGTCAGGCTGTGGTGATGCGTGTGCTGGCGATAGAAATAGCTCAGGAAGGGGAGCACTGGCTTGTGCAGCACATAACGGTGGAAGAAGTACTCCATGAAGCAGTTAAACATGGAAACAGCGAGGAAAGTACCGAGCAGTATCCACCAGGAACTGCCGACCTGCGCGACCCAGACAGAATGGGGGGCCAGCCACCAGACGAGGCCGAGGACAGCGGCAAATGAAACGGTGACAACAAAGAGAAAGAGGGGGAGTGAGAACTCCTCCTCCACTTTGGGTTTGGTGGAAATGCGGTCTGCCATGTAGGGGGATATTTCTAAAATATTTCCGGGCTTGGCAATCGCGGAAAATTAATATCTCCGGCCCGCTTTTACAGATTACCGTGGTTGCAGCCTCCGCTCGACATCCTAGGCATCTGCATACACTGCGAGGCATGCCCGAAGACCATCCAACAGAGCCAAATGGCACCTTGGTGTCGGTGGATTTTGTCCGTCATCGCAATGTCATGCTGGTGCAGGCGGATCTGGGGCCCCTGCTGGTGGATTACTACCTCCATCTGGCCGACCAAAACCTCCGGCCCAGTCCGGAGCACGATGCGCTGCTCAAGCAGGCGCTGGTGGCCTTCACCCTCCACGCTACCGCCCGCCCGCACCACGAGCATCTGGCGTGGACCATCGGGCTGCAGGAGCCGCGACTGAACCTGTTCCTCGCAGGGGATAACGAAGAGTTTATCGTCACCGGCCGGTTGTTCACGGAGAATGTGCGTGGGGCGGACCGGAACGTTTTCTACAGCGAGGTGATGCCCGGACGTGGCGCCGAGAAACGGCGCAGTGTGGTGAATTTCGACGGGTCAGACCTGTTTCGGGCGGCCGAGACCTTCTACACGGACAGCGAGCAGCGCCCCGCGCGTTACTTTGACCTCGGTGAGGAGCACTATGCGATGCTGCTGGCGCAACCCGACTGCGATGAGGCGTGGCTGCAAAACCTGACCTTGGCGGAGATGCAGACCCTGGCTGCGACCGAAATACTAGCCCGGATCGAGCGACGGAATTACCGGTGGCATTGTGGCTGCGAGCAGCGAAAGATCCTTGCGGTCTTGGCGCCCGCGGCCCGCGCGGACCTGGCCGGCCTGTTTGGCGAGGGCGAGGTCATCCAGGTGCAATGTCCCCGTTGTGCCGCAGCATATAACGTGACCCGTGAGGTCATGGAGGCCTGGCTGGCGGGTTCCATCCCGGCGCCATGAGCATTGGGGAGATCATCGGCACGGTACTGGGCGTGGTCGGTGTGTGGTTGATGATCCGGCAAAACATCTGGGGCTGGCCCGTCGGGCTGGTACAGGTGTCGGTCTATGCGTGGGTGTTCTTTGAAGCCAAGCTGTACTCCGACGCCATCCTGCAGCTCGCCTTCTTTCTGATCCAGGCCTATGGCTGGTGGCATTGGTGGCGCGGCCGGAACCCGGGCCGCGAGTTGCCCGTGGCGCAACTCGGTGCGGCAGCCACCACCGGGGTGGTGGTGGCCGGGGCGGTGTTGACCGCGGGTTGGGGTGCATTCATGCATCGCACCACGGATGCAGCGCTGCCTTACTGGGACGCCTTCATTCTGATCTTCAGCCTGATCGCGCAATGGCTGCAGGCGCGCAAGATACTGGAAAACTGGGCCGGGTGGCTGATTGTGAACACGGTGGCGATTGGCGTCTACTGGACCAAGGACCTGCGGATCACCGCCGGGCTCTATGTGATTTTCTGGCTGATGGCCCTGTGGGGCTGGCGGACCTGGCAGCGATCCGTGAAGGTGCCGGCATGAACCAACCACTGCGCATTGCCGTCTACGGACCCGAGTCCACGGGCAAGACGCAGCTCGCGACCCGGCTGGCCGCACACTTTGACGCACCGCTGGTGGCCGAGTATGCGCGCGAACGCTGGGACCAGCAGGGAGTCCTCACCCTCGAGGACATGTTGCCCGTCGCGCACGAACAATGGCGGCGCGAGGACGCTGCTGCGGCCGGCGCCGGCCGCCTGGTCATTTGTGACACCGACGCGCTGACCACGATGCTTTGGAGCGACCTGCTCTACGGCACCTGCCCGGCCGAGCTGCGGCGCGGGGCGGAGAAGCGTTGCAAGGATTACGCGCTCTACCTGCTGCTCGACATCGACACCCCGTTTGCGCCCGACCCGCAGCGTTGTTTTCCGGACCCGGCCGACCGCGAGAAATGCCGGCGCATCTGGCGCGGTGCACTCGAGCGGCGGGGACTGCCGTTTGTGGACATCCGGGGTGACTGGCCGACGCGTGCAGCCACAGCCATCGCAGCCGTCCAAGCGCTCCTGTGATAACGGGCGTCAGACGTAGTTCTCGTAATCAGGTTGATACATGTGCGCCTTGATGTGGACGGAGAGGTCGGCCGGCCGGATCTGCCGGGCAAAGCCCCGCTTGAAGGCCGTTTCGGCAACAGCGAGAGCGATGGCGGAGGACACCTCGCGGATGCGTGTGAGCGCCGGATAGACCCGGCCAATCGCGAGGTCGTCTTCGGTCACGAGACCGGCGAGTGACCGCGCCGCGACGAGGAACATCTCGTTGGTGACGCGCGATGCCTTGCTGGCGATGACCCCCAACCCGACGCCGGGGAAGATATAGGAGTTGTTGCCCTGGCCGGAGACAAAGGTATGCTTTCCCAGCGTAACCGGTGGGAAGGGACTGCCGCTGGCAAAGATGGCCCGTCCGTCCGTCCAGGTGTAAGCCTGCTCCGCGGTGCATTCGGATTTCGAAGTCGGATTGGAGAGCGCGAAGATGATGGGCCGGGGGTTGAGGCGGCCCATGGCCTGCACGACGGGTTTGGTAAAAGCCCCGGCCATGCCGGAGACCCCGATGAGCGCATGCGGCTTGAGGTCTTCAACCGCGGCACCCAACTCCCGCACCGGGGCGTGATCGTGGGCGAAGCGGAGCTTGTGCTGGACGAGGTCGGTGCGGCTCTTGACGACCAGCCCCTTGGAGTCGACAAACCAGCACTGGCGCCGGGCGGCTTCGGCCGACACGCCCTCGGCCATCAGCGCGTCCACAATGAGGTCACCGATGCCGATGCCGGCCTCGCCGGCGCCATAGAACAGGATGCGCAAGTCGGTCAGCTTTACGCCGGACAGGCGCGCGGCCGAGTAAAGCCCGGCCAAGGTGACGCCCGCCGTGCCCTGGATGTCGTCGTTGAAGGTACAGATCCGGTCCTGGTAGCGGTGCAGCAGGGCAAAGGCGTTCGCGTTACCGAAATCCTCGAACTGCAGGCAGGCCTGCGGAAACATCTGTTGCACGGCACCGACAAATTCGTCGATCAGCTCATCATAGAGCGGGCCGCTGAGGCGTTTTTGCGGGGTGCCGATGTAGAGCGGGTCGGCGAGCAGGCTTTCGTTGTTGGTGCCGACATCGAGCATGATGGGCAGGCACTGGGCCGGATGGAGCCCGGCGCAGGCGGTGTAAAGCGAGAGTTTGCCCACCGGGATACCCATGCCGTTGGCCCCGAGGTCGCCCAGGCCGAGGATGCGCTCGCCGTCGGTGACGACAATCATCCGCACGTCGGCGTAAGGCCAGTTGCGCAGCAGCTGCACGATGCGGCCGCGGTCCGCCGCGGTGATGTAAAGCCCGCGCGAGCGGCGGAAGATGTAGCCCCAGCGCTGGCAGGCCAGGCCGACCGTCGGTGTATAGATGATGGGCATCATCTCGTTCAGATTGTCCATCACCACGCGGTAGAACAGTGATTCGTTCCGCTCCTGCAGGGAGATGAGGTAGATGTATTTCTCGAGGTCGGTGGGCTTGCGCCGGAAACTATCCAGCACCCGGGTGACCTGCGCCGCCTGGGTGGTGACGCGGGGCGGGACCAGGCCGCGCACACCCAAGGCATCGCGCTCGGCGTCGGTGAAGGCGGTACCCTTGTTGAGCAGCGGATCGTGCAACAGTTCGACGCCGCGTTTGCCATGAAGGTAATTTTTCATTTTTTGTCTCCGTTGGGGGTAGGGGCCTGACTGATTTCCAGCCGGGATGTTACCTCCCAGACGGCGCCAAACCAATGGCGATGAGAGACGGTAGCGCAGTAATGACCGTTTTGCGCTCCCTTGGTGCCAGTGGCTAATAAATCGCCATCGGCAAAAAATGCGCAGCTTTTGCACGCGCGGTGCGTTGAAACCGACGGACCTTCCGCCCAAACGCCCGGCTTGCAGCCAGGGGAAATCCTTAGTGACCTGTCGGCGGCGGGGTGGACTGGTCTTTAAGATGCAGTCCTTTGAGGAAATCGAGGGTCAAGACGGATTCGCCGGTGGTGGTGCCGGTGGACCAAGACAGGTTAAGCGAACGGGGACCGGGCACCATGGGGAAAAAGAAACTGCCGGTCCGGGTCTCGCCCGGCTCGAGGGTCAAGGGCAGCACGATCCGGCGCCGGCTATACTCCCGCTCCATGACTATTCGGTTATCCTTGTTGATGCTCAGCACCGCCAGGTAGTAGAGCGGGAGCGCAACGACAGTGGCAGCAGCGGCGGTGCCTGCGGCAGCGGAAAAAACGCCCGCGCTGGCAATAGCGGCTGCTCCCGCGCCGACAATAATCACCGCTGGTCCAGTGTAGCGCACAAAGGCCATGCCCGCCTCCTTGTATTGTTGCTCCATGGTCTTGCTCTCCTTTTCCAGAACCCAGGGTTTGTCGCCTGCCGAACGGGCCGTGCCGGCAAAATCCACTAGTGCAACCGACGTAATGGTAAGCGGCTGGCTGCCGGGATGGTGGAGGGTGACGACATATTCGTCCCAGAACGCATCACGCTTCCACGACCCAGGTCCGTTGTAGGTGATCAGGGTGGTGAGTTCCGCCACGAGCGGCGAGGGGACAAAAGCTACGTTCAGCAATTGGGGCGGTGGGGTGTCCTTTGGGGCATGCTTGAACCGGTTCGAGACGCAGCCGGTGAGTAGCAGGGCCAGACTGAGTACGAGCGGGGCGGGAGACGTTGTTGCTTTCATTGTTTGTCTTGGGCGGTCGATGTGGATGCCTTGAGATGCAGGCCGGCCAGCATGGGCAAGGGTAGATCGCTAAGCCTGCGGGCAGTGCCCCCGGTCCATTCCAATCGTAGTGAACGTGGGCCTACCGTCATGGGAAAGAAGAGACTGCCCTGGCGAGTTTCGCCCGGGGCCAGGGCAAGCGGCATGACCAGCCGGCGCCGGGAAAATTCTCCTTCAATCTGGTGCCGGTGTTTCTGGTTGTTCGCATAGATCACAATCGCGGTCACCGGCACCGCCACCAACCCGACCGTGGCGCCGGCGGCGAGTCCGCCCCAGGTGTTGGTCATGGCGGCACCGACCAGCATGCCGGCACCGGCCGCGCCATAGGTCAACGCGGCGTAGCCCAGGGTATTCAACGCGAAGCTGACGCCAGCCTGCGTATAGCGGTCGCGTTGTGCCCGGCTGGCTTTCTCCAGCTGCCACGGATCAGCGCCGGCGGGCACGGTGGCACCGGCATAGTCAACCAAGCTGGCGGCAGTCAGGGTGACCGGTTCATGCGTGTCATTGGTGAAGGTAACCAGCAACTCATCCCAGTAGGCGGCTTTTTTCCACGAACCCGGACCTTGGTAGATGATGACGGCATCCAGACGGGACTTCACCGGCCCACCGGCCAGGTCGAAATCCATCCGTTGCGGCTGTGCGCCCAAGGCCGAGGCGGCCTGGTATTTGCTGGATACGCAACCGGTGGAGAGAAGGGTGGTGCTGAGCAGCACCGCAATGCTGCGCCTGAGGGATACTTTCATACAGGGGAAATCAATCCTTGGCCGGAAGGTCCATGTGTGGTCCCTCATCGGTGGCGATGAGCACGCAAATGAGGGTGAGAATGACAGAGGCGGTGATCATGCCATGGGTGGAGTGGCACAGAGCTTAGCAGAATGGACGGCAGAGGGGTTAATCGATAAACCTGATGAGACATATCAGGTTTATCGATGGGTGGTCGCGGTGTGCGGCGTGTGCGGCCGTGGCTATTAATTATGTCAGACCACGAATGGCGCTTCTTGGAATGAGTGTTGCCAAGAGGTCGCCAATGGCAGGCTATGATTCCCAGATGAACATCCATCATCTCGAGTTGTTTTACTATGTCGCGCGGCATGGCGGCATCAGTGCGGCGGTACGGCACATGCCATACGGGATTCAGCAGCCGGCGGTGAGCGGGCAGATCCGGTTGCTCGAGCAGGCTCTCGGCGTGAAACTGTTCGAGCGACGGCCCTTTCGTCTCACGGGGGAAGGCAAGGAGCTGCTCGCATTTGCGAAACCTTTTTTCGAAAATATCGAGACGGTCGGCACGCGGCTCGGCCAGCGCGCGGGTGTGCAGCTGCGAATCGGCGGTTCGGACCGCGTGTTGCGCCTGCACATGCCCGAGGTGATCCGGCGGGTGAAGCAAAAGCATCCGGGCTTGCGACTCGCGATGCGCACCGGGTTTCAGCCGCACATAGAGGAGCTGCTCCGCCACGGCGAGCTGGACCTCGCGATCTCGACTGCGCTGAATACGCGCGTCGGCGCGGGCCTGCACCGCCTTCCATTGATTCGCATGCCGCTAGTGCTGCAGGTGCACCGCAAGTCGCGCATCAAGTCGGCGGCCGAGCTCTGGGCGCGCAAGCGAATCGAGGAGCCGCTCGTCAGCAGCGTACCAGCGCCGGACAACATTTTTCAAAAAGGGCTGAAGCGGCTCGGCGTGGAGTGGCGTCCATCCGTCGAGGCGTCATCACTGGAGCTGGTGACCCAGTATGTGGCGGACGGGCAGGGCATCGGCGTGAACGTGGCGGTGCCCGAGCTTTCGCAGCATCCCCACGTGCGGGTGTTGCCGCTGACTGGATTTGATGCGGTTGAAATCATCGCGATCTGGCGCGACAAGCCGAATACAGTGGTGCGGGCGGTACTCGAGGAGTTGCAACACTATGCCCGCGAGAAGTGGCCGGACCTGGCCGTCGCGGACAAGCTGCCGTGAGTGGCTCGGTGGCGTTCAGAGGCAGGCCTCAGCGACCAGGCGGAGCGGGAGCGGCGGGTGGCAATGGGGATTAACCGGATCGTGTAGCCGTGATTGACGTGTGCGCTGGTCGATGGTCATAGAACGCTCCAACAGAAATGCCCTTATCAGAAGACTATCTCCAGCGCTTCGGCGGGTTGGGCCGGCTCTATGGCACGGCAGCGTTGCCGCGCTTCCAGGCCGCGCACGTCTGCGTGATCGGCGTGGGCGGCGTAGGTTCGTGGGTGGTCGAGGGCCTGGCCCGCTCGGGCATCGGGGCGATCACGATGATAGACCTGGACGATGTGTGCCTGACCAACGTCAACCGCCAACTGCCCGCCCTGGATGGCAGCATCGGCCGGCCCAAGGTCGCGGCCCTGGCCGAGCGGGTCCGCCTGATCAATCCGGCGTGCCAAGTGACGACCATCGCGGAGTATTTCACGGCCCAGACGGCCGAGCGATTGCTGGCCACCCGTTACGATTGGGTCGTGGATTGCATCGACCTGATGTCGAACAAGGCTCTGGTCATCGCGGAGTGCACCAAGCGCGGCCAGCCGGTGGTCACGGTGGGCAGCGCGGGCGGCCGGCGCGATGCTACGCGGATCAGGGTGGCCGACCTCGGCGACTCCCACGGGGATGAACTTCTGCGGCAGGTGCGGAAGAAACTCCGGCGCGACCACGGTTTCGCGAAAGGCGAGGGAAATCGCTACGGCATCCCATGCGTATCCACGCAGGAACAGCCGGTGTATCCGTGGACCGACGGCACGTGTGCTTCGACGCCCGAGGAGGGGTCGAATCTCCGGCTGGATTGTGCCACGGGCTTCGGCACGGCGGTCTTTATCACCGGCGCGTTTGGCTTCGCCGCCGCCGGCGAGGTGGTGCGCAGGATCGCGCTCGACGTCTAAGATTTCTTCACGGCTGCAGCCTCGAGCTCAACCGCCTTGGCGAGGTCAGCTTTGGCCCCGGCCTCATCACCGGTGCCTTTGCGCACGGTGGCGCGGGCGCGGTAGGCTTGGTCGTCGTCGGGCTTCAACTCGATGGCCTTGTCGTAGTCGGCCAGTGCGCCGGGAAAGTCTTTCAGCTTTCGCTTGAGCAGCGCGCGCTCCGTGTAGAAGGAGGGTGCTTTCGGATAAAGTTCAATGGCCTTGTCGTAATCAGCCATCGCCCGGGTTTCGTCACCCATTTTGCGATACAAGCCCGCACGTTGAAAATAGTCGGTCCATGAGCCGGGAGCCAGCCGGATGGCTTCGTCGATATCCCGAAACGCGCCGGTCAGATCACCAGCCTTTTCGCGAGCGGTGGAAAGATTCCCAAAGGCACCGCTAAAAGTTGGCGCCAGTTTGGTGGCTTCGCTCAGATCGGCGATAGCGCCGGCGTAGTCGCCGCTCAGGCTTTTGCTGGTTCCGGTAGCCCAAAACACCGTCGCGGGCTCATAGCCGTGTTCACCTGCCTTGGTGAAATCCTGCAGGGCAGCGGCATTGTCTTTGTTGTTCTGATGGACCCAACCGCGCCAGTAGTACGCCTCAGCGTAGTCCGGCTTGAGTTCGATCGCCATCGTCAAATCGGCGATGGCCGCCGGGCCGTTGCTCGCAGACCAGTGGGTCAGGCCACGTTGGTAGAGCGCTGGCGCATACTTGGGCGCGAGTTCGGTGACCTTGGTGAAGTCAGCCACGGCCTCAGCATATTTATTCAGTTCCTTGCGCGCAAGGCCGCGCCGCCAGAACCCATCCGCCGCGGCAGGCTGCCCTTCGATATACTTCGTGAAGTCGGACTCCGCCGCCGCGTAGTCGGCCTTGTTGGAAAAAGCCCGACCGCGCTGGAAAAAGGCGCCGTAGGCCTTGGGCGTAAGTTCAATGACCTTGGTGAAATCGACGATGGCCCCGTCGTAATTCTCGGCGGCGGCATAGGTCAGGCCGCGTTCCCACCACGTGTCGCTGTCGCCGGGGGCGAGTTCGACGGCCTTGGCCGCGTCGGCGTAGGCGCCGGCCAGGTCGTTGGCGTCGCGCTTCAGCGCGCCGCGCAGCAGGTAGCCGCGAACGAACTTGGGGGCGAGTTCGATCAGTTTGTCGTAATCGGCCTGGGCCCCGGTTGGATTCTTCAGTTCGGTGCGCACGAGTCCGCGATTCAGATAGCCTTCGGCATTCTTGGAATCCAGCTCAAGGAACTTCGTGTAGTCAGCCTCGGCGGCGGCGTAATCACCCTTGTTGTGTTGAGCGAGCGCGCGCTGGTAGTAGGCGTTGATGGCTTGAGGATCGATTTCGAGACACTTGGTGAAATCGGCGATGGCCTGGTCATAATTTTCCTTTTGCGCCCAGGTCCAGCCACGGGAAAAGTATGCGTCGTCGTGCTTCGGGCTGCGCTGGATGACCTGGGTGAAGTCACCGATGGCACCGTCGTAGTCTTGTTGGTGCTGACGGACCACCCCGCGTTGATATTGGGCGTGATCAAGAATGCTGATTTTATTGTTGGTGACGTCCTTGGCCTTGGGTTGCTTGATGGCCTCGCTGAAGTCGGCGAAGGCACCGTCGAGGTCTTTGGTCTGAATGCGGGCGTAGCCGCGCCAGTAATAATATCCCGGCAGGGAATACTCCGCCGAGGAATCCTGCTTGGCCCGCGCCTGCGCAATCATCCGGTTGTAGTCAACGATGGCGCCGGCGTAGTCCTTGACCTGGAAGTGGGCCTCAGCGAGATAGGGGCTCACATAAATGTCAGGGTCGTGCTGCAGGGCCTTGGTGTAGTCGGCGATGGCGCGCGGATGGTCGCCCTTGGCGGCCCAACACTGGCCGCGGTTGCGGTAGGCGGCGGCTTGGGCCGGGTTCAACTCGATGGATTTGGTGTAGTCGGCGATGGCCTTGTCGTAGTCGGAAGAGTTGTCGGCCTTGCGCCAGCAGGAGGCCCGCCAGAAGTAGGCGCTGGCGACATTCTGGCCGGCCGCGATCTCCTTGTTCAGCTGGACGAGGGCCTCGGCGTATTTGCCCAGCTGGACAAGACCGGTTCCGGTCTTGTAATGCGTTCCAACAGAGTCGGCCATGGATTGCATTTCCTCCTCCTCCGCAGCGGTGACCGGCTGGGCGCGCAGTGGTGTCACGATCGTGATCAGGACTAACAGGACGAACGAAAGCAGCAGAAGATGGCGCATGGTAAGCTCCTTGGGCAAGGCTACGCTGCGCGTGGTGGGCTGCGGTGGCAAGACATGCGCAACCGAGAGAAGCAGCCGGCGGAGGATTCGCTCCGCTTGGGGTGTTTGATCAGGCGGGCGCGGGTTCCGCCAGCAGCCAGCGGATGACGTCGGCGGCGCCGTAAGAATCTCGGTCGGGCGGCAGGTAACGGGCGAGATGCGCGACTTCATCCCCGGCCGTGATGATCGGATCCTCAGCGCCGGTGAGACGGTGTTGCCCGAGACCGATGGTCGCCATCAGGCCGTTGCACAGGCATTTGCGCCCGATGGTATCCGCCAGGGAGCCGCCCTTCTTCACGTAGTCTTCGACTGGTTCGCCGGCGCACCTGTAGCCGGTGGAGCCATCCGTCTTGCGGTAGGCCTCGCGGAGGTAGCCGAGGTCGCAGATACGTTCACGGGCAAAATACCGGACCTCGTCAGATAGTGTGCCGAGGAGCTGGAGCACCTTGAACGGGAAACCGGTGGGCGAAGCGAGCGGATCGGTGAAGACGCGCAGGGATTCGCTGCGGCTGAGCTGGAGGATCCGGCGCTTCAATTCCGGCATGATGCCGGATTCCTCGCAGAAGGCGAAGGCAGTACCGATCTGGACACCGGCGGCACCGAGCTGCCGGGCCGTGGCCAGTTTATCCGGCACGGCATAGGCGCCGGCCAGCCAGAAGGGCAGGCCGATCTCGCGGATCTTGGCCAGTTCGGGCACGTCGCGCGGACCGTAGACGGGCTCACCCGTGGTGCTCAGTTGCAGGGTGCCCCGCGGAGGTGCATTGTGGCCGCCGGCGACCGCCCCCTCGACAATGAAACCATCGACGCGGCCGTTGGACTTGCGGGCGAGGGTCAGCGCGAGCGTCGCGGAGGAGATGATCGCGAGAAACTGCGGACGCGGGAGTTCGGGGGCGGGGCCGCCGAAGAAAGCGTGCGGGTCAAAGGTGGAGAGACAGTCGTCCCCGGGTGCGGCGCCAGTGACGTCGATTTTCAATTCGGCCGGTTCACCGCGGGCGAGGAGATCCATGGCGCCGGGAATGGAGCGGGGGATGCCCGCACCCATCAGCACATAATCAACGTTGGCCAGCATGGCACCGAAAAGCGATGGCAGCGTGGGCAACTGGATTTTCTCCAGGAAGTTGATGCCGACGCGGCCGGCATGACCTTCCTTGGCAAGGAAGACTTCCACGAAATTGGCGAGGACGGTGAGTTCGGTGAAAGCCGGGCCGGGGTTAAACACGGGCATCGGCGTGAGCTTGAACGGCGCGCCGGCGGTCTTGCCGCCGGGAATGTAATACTGACGCATGACGCGTTCCACCACCGCCGGGAGAGGGAAGTGGGCGGCCGCCCGAGCCAGATGCCCGCCGGAATCGCCGAGTTGCAGCTGCCGGGCAAAGACACCGGCCAGTGCCGTGCCCGAGACGACGCCCAGCTGGCCGTTTTGGGCGACCGCCCGGGCCAGCCGCCAGCCGGAAACTGCGACGCCCATGCCACCCTGGATAATGATCGGATTTGCCATAGTAATTTCACGCCGAGCCTACTGCGTGGGGAGGGCAACGTCCGGATAATACAGCAATGATCCGGCCAATAGTGAAGCCGGCATTTCTGCCGCGGGACCCTTTGTTGATTTGAATCAAGCCGCGTTACGGCGGCTAATAACCACCGGACCTGTAAAATATTAACAGAACAACTTGAGGAAATTTGCTTCAGCTTGCTTAGCCAGAGCTTCAAGAGATATGCCGCGCAGGTCGGCAAGTGCTTGATAAGCCACCGCGATGTTGGCGGGGTGATTCACCTCGGAGCCATCGGCGGCTGGTGGCAGCGGGAAGCGGTTGAGCGAAGCCGGCGGCGGTTTGGTGGGTGCGTCGGTCTCGACAAGCAGCCGGTCGGCAGGGATCGACTTGAAGTTCTCCAAACGGGCCGATTGGCGGGGCGAGAGCAGCTCGATGTTGAATGAAAAATAGGCGCCTAGATCAGCGAAGGACTTGATCATCTCGGCGGGACCGCCGTAGCCGTGAAGCAGAAACCCCCGGGCGGGCCGCGGCGATTTCTGCAGCACCTCCAGCAGGGTGCCAAAGGCCTGCACGCAGTGGATGGAAGCGGCGCGGTTAAACTCGGCGGTGAGGGCCAGCTGGGCGGCGAACACCTCGCTTTGCTCCTCCAAGGTAGCAACCCGGAGGCCGGCGATGCGCGGATCGTCCGGCTTGATTCCGTCGATAATCCAGCGGTCGAGTCCGATTTCACCCACCGCGGCGTGTGGTTCGGCGATGAGTTGGGCGCGCAGGCCGGCCGGCCAGCCGGGCGAGCGGTTACCGCAATCCCAGGGGTGGATGCCGTAACTGGGCAGAATCCATTTATGTTCCCGGGCGAGGGCGGAGACCACGGGCCACTCTTCCTCGTTGGTGGCGTTGACCACGGCCTGCTTGAGTCCGACGGCCTGAAGGTCGGCCACGATGGCTACGCGATGGGGCGTCAGCGGGTCGAAATGGAAGTGTTGATGGGCGTCGTAGAGAGGAACCACGAAGTCAGACTAACCACGGAGTCCCTGAAAAACAGGCGGAAAATGCACCCGAGGATCTTCCATCAGTTCGTGAACATCGCCTCGTTGGCCTGGAAGAGGGCGTGGGCGAGCTTGGTCCAGGCGTCGAGCGGGCCGCCATGTTCAATGGTCGATCCGATGGGCCGTTGGTCAACCCCGAGCCGGCCGGCGAGAGCGGCTCGCTGGGCCTGGCGTTTTTCGCGCTGACGCTCGCGGGCGTCCTTCATGGCCGGCGCTTCCGGCGGAGGCTCGAGCCCGGCACCGGTGGGATTGGCGCGAACGTAACGGACACCCAGCTCAATCTCCTGATCGGTGGGTGGGCGCTGAAAGATGGCGAGATAGAGCGAGGCGACGCGTTCCTCGTCACGGTCCAGGGTGGCGAATTCCGGCCGGTGGGTGAGCTTGCGGGCGGTCTCGACGACCAATGGACTGTTCATGAGGAACAGGGCCTGCTGCGGCACGGTGGTGTCGTAACGCTGGCCGGAGGGTGTGTCGGGATTGGGGAAGTCAAACTGGGTGAGCAGCTCGGGCGGATTACGCCGGTCGATGAGGAAATAGATCGCGCGGCGCTGGCCGAAGCCGGCACTGACGGGCGTGACGGGCTTGCCGCCCACCGTGCGGTCAAGCGTCCCGGCGATGGCGAGGAGGGAATCGTAGATCTCCTCGAAGTCGAAGCGGCGCAGTCCGTAGTGCCAGAGCAGCTTGTTGCCGGGGTCGGCGTCGATCCCGGCGGGGTTGGCCGCGCTGCCCTGCTGGTAGGTGCTGCTGAGCAAGATGGTGCGGTGCAGTTTTTTCAACGACCAGCCGTCGGCGACGAATTTTGCGGCAAGCCAGTCGAACAGTTCGGGATGCGTGGGCATGCCACCCATGTTGCCGAGATTGTCGGGTGTGCTGACGAAGCCGGCGCCAAAATGCTGCTGCCAGAGCCGGTTGACCAGCACGCGGACGGTCAGCGGGTTTTGGGGGTCGGCGATGGCGAGGGCGAGTTCGAGGCGGCCGCTACCCTTGGTCCAGGCGGGACGCTTCATGGGCTCGGCCGATAGAATCTCCAGAAAACGGCGCGGGACGATGTCGCCCTCGTTCTGCACCTCGCCGCGAAGAAGGACGGGATAATCCTTGGGGTTGGACACATCGGTGAGGGCGTGGGCACGGGCGGGGGCGCCGGGATGGTTCATCTCCAGGTTGCCGATCTCGCGTTGGAGCAGGCCCTCGGCGCGGGCGAGTTCGCGCCTCTTGTCAGGGTTGCGCGTGCGGGAGCGGCGGAATTCGAGGAACTCCTGCTGCAAGGCGGTGATCTTCCCCTGCAACTCCCGGCCCTTGGCCATATACTCGGTGAGTTCGGGGGTCACGGGCAGCTTGGTCTGCAGCGTGGGGGCCTGCATGACGGAACGCGGTTCCACGGTGTTGGCGAAGATCCCGTAGAGTGAGTAGTAATCCTTGGTCGGGATGGGGTCGAATTTGTGATCGTGGCAGCGGGCACAGGAGACCGTCAGGCCGAGGAACGCCTTCGTGGTGACGTCAATGCGATCGTCGATGATGTCGTTGCGGCGGCCGTCGTGCTGGTTGCCGAGGGTGAGGAAGCCGAGGGCGGCGAGGATGTGCTGGTCCTCGGATGGTTCCCGCTTGGCGGCCTTGGCCTGTACGATGGCGTCGTTCACGAGGCGGTCGGCAGCGAGCTGCTCGATGATGAACTGATTGAAGGGTTTGTCGGTGTTGAAAGCCTCGATGAGGTAATCGCGGTAGGTCCAGGCGTGCGGGAAACGCGGGTCGTCACGCCGGGGGGCGTCGCCCTTGGTGTCGGAGTAGCGGGCGACATCCATCCAGTAGCGGGCCCAGCGTTCGCCATAGTGCGGCGAGGCGAGGAGCCGGTCTACGACCTTGGCAAAAGCGGCAGGCGAATCGTCGGTGAGGAAACGCTGAATCTCGGGCTCGGTCGGCGGCAGGCCGGTGAGATCGAAGGTGACGCGACGGATGAGGGTGCGCTTGTCGGCCAGCGGACTGGGGGTAAGGCCGCCGGATTCGAGGCGGGCGAGGACAAAGTTATCGATGGGCGACTGGACCCAGTCGGTATGCTTGACCGCCGGCACGACGGGTTTCTGCACGGGCTTAAAGGCCCAGTGGTCCTTGCCGATGCCGCCATAGGACTTGCCGCCGGCGAGGGTGAGCGGCACCCGCGGGTCCGGGGCCCCGCGGCGCACCCACTCGGTGAAATCGGCGATCTGTTGCTCGGTCAGCTTGCCCCCGTGTTCCTCGGGTGGCATCCGCAGGTCGGCATCGGTGTAACGGATGGTTTGGATGAGCAGACTGTCGTCGGGCTTGCCGGGGACAATGATGGGCCCGGAACTGCCGCCGTGCAGCACCGCATCGCGCGAGTCGAGCATCAGGCCGCCCTTGATCTTGTCGGCAGTGTGGCTGTGGCATTTGTAACACTGCTCGGTCAGGACAGGTCTGATCCTTGTATCGAAGAACTGCTGATCAGTAGCAGTGAGGGTGGGCTCGGCAGCAGCGAGGGCGAGAGGGAGGAGAATACTGAGCAGGTGGAGCGCGGCCTCCGGACGCGCTTTCGGGATTCGCGAAGGGATCAACCCGTCCAGAGGCCGGGTTCCACCTCGAAGCGGGGAACGGGCTTTCATGCCAAAATCGGCTTCACCACATTGCCGGCGACGTCCGTCAGGCGGAATTCCCGTCCGTTGTAGGGGTAGGTCAACTTGGTGTGGTCGAAGCCCAGGCAGTGGAGAATGGTGGCGTGCAGGTCGTGGACGTGGACCTTGTCCTTGACGGCGGCGGCGCCGAACTCGTCGGTCGCGCCATGCACCAGACCGCCTTTTACGCCACCGCCGGCCAACACGAGGGAGAAGGCCTTGGCGTTATGGTCGCGCCCGGGATTGTCGCCGCCGTTGCGGTCCTTGGTCGGTTTGCGGCCGAATTCGCCGCCCCAGACGAGGAGGGTCGAGTCGAGCAGGCCGCGCTGCTTGAGATCGGCCAGCAGGGCGGCAAGGGGCTGGTCGATTTCGCCCGCCTTCTCCGTGATGCGGTCCTCAAGGTCCTGATGGTGGTCCCAACCGTCGTGCCAGACCTGGACGAAGCGGACGCCGCGTTCGACGAGGCGGCGGGCGATGAGGAGCTGTTTGCCCTGCGGGGTGTTGCCATAGGCGGCGCGGACGTCGTCGGGTTCCTTGTTGATATCGAAGGCATCGGTGGCCTCGGCTTGCATGCGGAAGGCAATCTCGGCGGTCGCGAGGCGAGATTCGAGGGCGGCGTCACGTTGGAGATTCCGGGCATGGAGCTCATTGAGCTGATGGACGAAGTCGAGCTGGCGGCGTTGCTCGGTCTTGGAGACGTAGCTGTTGCGGATGTTCTGGATCATCTGCTGCACATTCGACGCCGAGGTGTTGACGCTCGTGCCCTGGTAGATACCGGGCAGAAAGGCGGAGCCGTAGGTGCCTGCGCCGCCGACCGGCAGACGGTTCCCGCGCAACGAAATGAAGCCGGGAAGATTCTGGTTTTCCGTGCCGAGACCATAGACCACCCACGAGCCGAGGCTGGGCTTCGTGATGCGGATCGAGCCGGTGTTCATGAACGTCGTGGCCACATCGTGCGCCGGGATGTCGGTGTACATCGAGCGGATGACCGTGAGATCGTCGGCGTGCCGGGCCGACTTGGTGAAGAGGTCGCTGACCTCGAGGCCGGACTGGCCGTAGCGCTGGAACGCGAAGGGGGAAGCCATCGCCACGCCGCCGTCGGAGCCGATGGATTTGCCGTCCATCTTGAGGAGCGCGGGTTTGGGATCCCAAGTGTCTACGTGCGACGGCGCACCCTGGGCGAAGATGTGGATGACGGCCTTGGCCTTGCCGGGAAAGTGCGGCAGCTTCGGCATGAGAGGATTCGAAAGGTTCGCCCCCAGAGAGCCGGCGCCGGAAGCAGTCACTGCCGGCTGGGCGCCGAGGAGATCAGTCGGGCCAAACAGTGAGGCGGCCCCGAGCGCCCCGAGGCCCAAGCCGACACGATTCAGGAATTGCCGGCGCGTGAGGAAGTAGTCCTCGGGGTCGGTGGAGACACCCAGGCAGGCATGGTGCCCGTGATGATGGTGGTCTTGCTCGAAGGGGGACATGGCAGGGCGGTATGCCTGTGAGACGGAAGCGGGTGGGGCAGGTTTCGGGCAAATCCTGGCGGGATGGGTTTTGGCGGCAGATTTACAAAATGGTCTGACCAGTGGCGAAGTCGCGGATTTTGGCGCGGACACTGCGAAGGCCATTGAGCCGGGTGGGCGACAGGTTTTGGGCCAGACCGAGTTGCTCGAGCAACTCTGGTTCGGTGACGGCGACCTCAGCGGCGGTGGCGCCGGAGTAGAGATCGCAGAGCAGCACGAGGAGCCCGCGCACAAGCGGTGAGTCGGCATCGCACCGGAAGAGGCAGCGGCCGTCGCGTATTTCACTGACAATCCAAGCGAGCGAGACGCAGCCCCGCACACGATTGGCCTCCGTGCGCTCGGTTTCGATCAGCGGCGACCGCGACTTGGCGCGGTCCACGACGGCGGAGAGCCGTTCCTGCGGGTCCTCGATCAGGGCGAGGTCGTCGATCATCTGCTGCTGTTTCTCGGCAAGGGTCACCGGATCGACGGTGCAGGGCTCTGTCCGGCTTGCAAGCATCGGGCGGAGACCTTGAATGACGGCATGGTAAATCCGTTTGCGATCGGCTGGCTCT
>JANMTJ010000098.1:0-8292 GCA_031390295.1 Oleiharenicola sp. | reverse complement strand
GCCGGTGAGGTCGGCGGCGAAAGCGGATATAGTGAGGGCGGAGGCGGCGACAAAGGCCGCGATGAGTTTGGGCAGGGATTTCATGAGGTGGGGTTGGTAGGCGACGGGCAGTGAACAGCAGGCAGAATGACGGTTAGTTTGGCGTCCCTGAGGGTCCAGCCGGTTGGCACCGGCAGGGCGGACAGGAGAGCAAAAGGCTGGGTTCAGCGAACTGTGACAAGAGAGACGCGCTTGGGCCGTGCTTGTTACATGGTCAAGCCGGCGACTCGGTCCAATTCCAGGATTGGGTGAACAACAGGCGCGCCGGCATGGCTCATGCGTCGTAGAAGGTGCGGAGCTCGCGGTCGGAATGGCGCAGCCGCAGGGCGAGCGTGCGCGCCAGTCGCGCAAAAACCTTCACCCCCATCAGCGGATGGGCCCGGGAGGCTTCGTCAAAGCGTGCGCGGGAGATGACGAACAGATCCACCGCGGTCGTGGCGGTGGCGTTGGCGGAGCGGACGCCGCGGTCGAGAAAGGCGACCTCGCCGAAAAACCCCCCGCGGCCGAACGAGGCAAGGTTGTGGTAGTTGCCACCGCCGACCGGCAGGACGATGCGGACGACGCCCCGGCGGATGAGGAACAGCTCGTCGGCGGTATCGCCGGCCGAGAATATCGCCTGCCCGGCCGCAAAGGACCGCGCCTCGGCGCACGCCGCCAGCGCGGCCAGCGTCTGGTCGGCTGTAAACTCCCGGCAGAGGTCGAACTCCCGCAATTCGAGCGGAGCCTCCCCGTAGGGATGGGCGGACCCCAGGCTGGCGAGGATTTGGTCCTCCGCCCACTGGAGCGCGTCGTCCAGGGTCTCGAATTTGCGCACGCCGCTGCGCCCCTTCAGCACGCCGGCCTGGCCAAAATAATCCTGAAGGTCGCTGCGGGCCGGGATCCGGCTGAAGATCAGGCAGCCGCCGCGTTCCGCCAGCGTCGTTTCGAACTGCTTGAACAGGTGCGCGGCGGTATAGTCCATCGACTGCACCCGGCGCAGGTCGAGGATGAGCCAGCGGCAGTGCTTCAGGTCGGGCTCGAGCTCCGTGCGCAACTGGTCGGTCGTGCCAAAAAAGAGGCTGCCCTGCAGCTCGCACACGATGGTCTCGACGCCGTGCTGCTCGAGCAGGGCCTGCTGGGCCGGCAGGCGGTGCTGGGTGGAGGAGATGCGATTGCCGGAACTTTTGCGCCGGATGACCGAGGCGTGGATCTGCTCGCGGATGAACAGCAGCATGGCCAGCCCCACCCCGGCGCCGGAGGCGGCCATCAGGTTGGTGGTCACGGCCACGATCACGACGGTGGCGATCACGGCGAAGTCCAGCATGGTCGATTTTTGCCGCAGCAGCCGGAGGCTGCCCCAGTCAAACATGCGGACGGCGACCACGAGCAGAATGCCCGCCAGCGCCGCGACCGGCACCCAGGCGATCCAGTTGCCGAGCAGGAGTGCCGCCAGCAGCACGAAGCCGCCCTCGAGCATGCCGGACAGCCGCGTGCGTCCGCCGCTTTCCACGCTGACCAGCGTGGCGCCCATCGTGCCGGCGCCGGGCATGCCGCCCACCAGCCCGGAGACGAAGTTGCCCGCACCCTGGCCGATCAGGGTCCGGTTGGAATCGTGCCGGCTGCGCGTCAGCGAATCGACCACCACGCAGGTCTTCAGGGTGTCGACCGAGAGCAGCACGGACAGGGTGAGCGCGGGCATCACGAGCAGGCGCAGGTCGGCGAAATGCAGGCCGGCGATCGCGGGCCACACCTCGCCGATGCCGGAGAAAACCCCGCCGGCGCCGCTGCTGACGGGTCCGATCACCAGTTTGTTGTGCGCGAGTTGGAACAGCTCCGGGCGGAACCAAGCCGTGGCGAAATAGGCGAGCAGGCCGGCGAACAGGCCGAGGATGGTGGCCGGGACCTTGCGGGTGAGCTTGGGGCCGAGGAGCACGCCGGCGACGGTCACGCCACCCACAATGACGGCGGGCATCTGCCACCGCGCCGGGGACAGCAGGTCGGCGGCCGACACCCCGAGGAACTTCGGCAGCTGGCTGATGAAGATCAGCACCCCCACCGCGCTCAGGTAACCCGACACGACGGGATAGGGGATGAATTTGATCAGCTTGCCCCCACCCACCAGGCCGTAGACGAGTTGCAGGCCGCCGGACAGGAGGGCCAGGAGCAGCAGGAGCGCGACGATGCGACCCGGGTCCATGGCGCCGTCCGGGGCGGCGAGCAGGCCACTCGCCAGCGAGGCGAGCACGGCACCCGCCGGAGCGCAGGGGGCGGAGATCAGCCGCGGCGCTCCGCCGAGCGCGGTGGCCACGATCCCCAGCACCATGGCGCCGACGATGCCGGTGCGCACGCCCTGCGCGACATACTCCGGTCCGAGCAGAGTGTAGACCGCGACCCCGTAGGCGATCGACGAGGGCAGGGCCACCAGCATGGCCGCAAAACCGCCCCAAATCTCACCAGCGAGACCGGGGGACGGAGCGGGGACGGCGGGATGGGAGCCGGGAAGGGCGGGGATGGGGGAAGTGGCGGGCACAGGGGAAATACCAAAGGCCTAACTCCAACTTCCGGCCAAACTACCAATCCGGAACGTCCGGGCGAACAGAAAACAGGGTGGAAGTCTGGCGGGGCGAGACCCTGTCAGAGCGCCGCTTCCAGCCGCTTCACCAGCGTCTTCAGAATCTGCACGCGGGCGAATCTCTTGTCGTTGCCGGCGACGAGGGTCCACGGGGCGAACTCCGTGCTGGTCCGCGCGACCATGTCGTCCACCGCGAGGGTATAGGCGGGCGTTTTCTCGCGGTTGCGCCAGTCCTCCTCGGTGATCTTGTACTGCTTGTAGTCGATGCGTTGCCGCTCCTTGAAGCGCCGGAGCTGCTCCTGCGGGCTGATGTGCACCCAGAATTTGTTCACAATGATGCCGTGCCCGGCCATCTGCTCCTCGAAGTCGACGATCTCGGTGTAGGCCCGGCCCCAGTCGGCCGCGGGGGCGAAGCCCTCGACGCGTTCGACCAGCACGCGGCCATACCAGGAGCGGTCAAAGATGGTCGTGTAGCCGGCGCGGGGCAGGTGCCGCCAGAAGCGCCAGAGGTAATGCTGCGCGCGCTCCTCGTCGGTGGGGGCGGCGATGCCGACGACCCGGTAGAGCCGCGGGTCCATCGCTTGCGTCAAGCGCCGGATGGCGCTGCCCTTGCCGGCGGCGTCCCAGCCCTCGAAGACCAGCACCATGGAGCGCTGCTTCGCGTGGGCCGCCCAGGCGAGCTTGCTCAGTTTCAACTGCTCGGTCTCCAGGGCCCGGGCATATTCGGCGTCGGTCAGGCTCCTGGTCAGGTCGACATGGGCGAGCAACGAATCGCACTTCTTGCGCGAGGGTAGGGCGGCGGGACGCGGCCGGACGGCCTGGGCCCCGGGTTTGGCCGCCGTTTCCTCCAGCCGGCGCAGGAGTCCGGCGAGCAGGATCCGGCCGGCGGTGAGTTCGCGGTAGCGGCGGTCGGTGGCCTCGATCACCTGCCAGGGCGCGGCGTCGGTGTGCGTGTGGCGCAAGGCGCGCTCCGAGACCTTGGTGAAACGTTCGTAGAGCTTGTAGTGTTTCCAGTCGTCGGGTGCGAGGCGGCCCGCCTTCTCGAGTTTCTTGAGCCGTTTTTTCTGCGCCGCCTTCGGCAGGTGCATCCACAACTTCACGATCAGGGCGCCGTCGTCCGTGAGCATTTTTTCAAAGGCCTTGATCCGGTCGAGCGAGCGGTCCAGCTGGCTGCCCTTGGTCTTGCCAAAGACCCGGCGGATGATCGGCGCCGTGTACCAGGAGCCGAAGAGGATGCCGATGCGGCCGCGGCCGGGCATCGCGCGCCAGAAACGCCAGAATTCCGGCCGCTCCTGCTCCTCGTCGCTCGCATCCCAGAAGGCGTGGCTGGCCACGCCGCGCGGGTCGAGCCAGCCGTTGAGGCGGTGCACCAGCTCGCCCTTGCCGGCGCCGTCCGCGCCGGAGACAATGACGATGACGGGAAATTTCCGGTGGCGGAGGTCGAGGTGCGCTTGCAGCAGACGGGCGCGCAGCTTGGGCAGCGCGGCATCGTATGTCTTCTGGGACAGCGTGTGGCCCAGTTCGGCGGTGGCTAGCATGGAGGGAAAGCGGCGCGGCGCCGCAGCGTTCAAGGTCGTAGCACAAGCACGGCCAGGGCATCAAGCGTGCGCGCGAAAATCTCCTCGGGCCGGCCGGTGGCGCTGATGGGGATGAGCAGATCCTTGGCGCGGTAATGGGCGGCGAGGGGCGTCGTGTCGGCGGCGTAG
Source organism: Oleiharenicola sp. (assembly GCA_031390295.1). GTDB lineage: Bacteria > Verrucomicrobiota > Verrucomicrobiia > Opitutales > Opitutaceae > Lacunisphaera. The sequence continues at coordinate 3,996 of JANMTJ010000098.1, read as the reverse complement.
GCGGCGAGGCGCACCTGCACGGCCTCGGGCCGGTCATCCGCACGCTGCTCAAGCTGGCCGCCGCAATTGTCACACACGCCTTCCGCGACCGGCGGGCGGGAGGTCACATGAAACACGGCCTTGCAGGTCGGGCAGATCCGGCGACCGGTGAGGCGGGCCACGATCTCAGGGATCGGCAGCTCATAGCTGATCACGGCGTCGAGGGCCAGGCCCTCGCGGACAAGGAGTGCGTCGATGGCCTGCGCCTGCGGCGCGGTGCGGGGGAAGCCGTCGAGCATGAAGCCGCCGTTGCAATGCAGGCAGCGGCAGCGCTCGCTGATCAGCGAGAGGACGATATCGTCGGAGACGAGTTCGCCGCGCTGCATGCGGACATGGGCCCGGGCCATCGCCGAGCCGGGTTCCAGTTCGCGGCCCTTGGCGGCGCGAAACACATCACCGGTGGAGAGCGGGCAGGCGCCGAGGGCGCGGGAAAGGAGTTCGGCCTGGGTGCCTTTGCCAACTCCGGGGGGTCCGAGCAATACCAGCCGCCAGGTCCGGTGCACAGCAGGGGGAGGCTGGAGGCAAACAGCGTCGCCACCCTGCAACCAGGCCGTGCGGTCACGGGAAGGGGTCATGCGGTCACTATGCGCTTTTCAAAAAATCCCGACACGGCTGATTTTGTCCAAGGCAGCGCGGATTTTGACCCGGCTGCGCAGGGCCACGGCCAAGGTAGGTGGTCACCCCATTGAGGGGTGGGAACGTTGCTGCTAAAAAGATAGACCAACCCTTCCAGGTTGATTTCACCCCGTGCCCTTTGCCCGCTTCAATCTCGACTCATGTCTGCCCTGCCGCCCGGCGGTCGAGAGACTCAACGTCGTCATCCTGTACGAGCGCCTGGCCTATGTCAGCAAGGCGGTGACCACCTATCTGCATCTCACCCGGGACCTGGCCGGGGAGTTCTTGCCCGACTTCCGGCTGTGGCGCATTGACCTGACCCTCGAGCCGGCGTTTGCGACCGAGGCCGAGCGGGACCTCGCGGACGCGGAGGTGATCATCATGGCGATCGACGGTCACCGGCCTTGTCCGCCGGAGTTTCAACGTTGGAAGAAAGGTGCGGGCCACGGGGGCGGCCCGGCCCCGCACGCCATCATCGCCCTCATGGACGCCTCCGATGAGCCCGAACCCGCGGCGGAAAGCTGGAGCGAACTCCTGCACTGTGCGGCGACGCAGATCCACTCCGAGGTTTTTGTGTGCGAGCCGGCGGAAGGCCGATGACAGGGGGCAAGGCTCCTACGCTGCGAAAGACGCAGAGTGGACAAATCAAATTTAATCGCAGAGGCACTTAGGGCCCAGAGACCGGCGGTGTACTCCGTGATCTCTGTGCCTCTGTGGTTAACCCCAAAAAAGCCCCGGACCTTGCGGACCGGGGCTTGAAAGAATCGGGGCGTTCCGCCATCGCCGAGGCTTCGGCGAGACAAGAAAGCCCTCCCACCTTCGGAGTAATTACTTTTTCAGGTCTGCAATCGCGGCCTGCGCTGCCGCCAGCCGGGCAACAGGCACCCGATACGGAGAGCAACTGACATACGACAGGCCCAGTTTGTGACAGAACTTGACCGAGTCCGGGTCACCGCCGTGCTCGCCGCAGATGCCGAGCTTGATGTCGGGGCGGGTCTGACGGCCCTTCTCGATCGCGATCTGCATGAGCTGGCCGACGCCGGTCTGGTCGATCGAGGCGAAGGGGTTCTTCTTCATGATCTCGGACTCCTGGTAGGCGCCGAGGAAGGAGCCGGAGTCGTCGCGCGACATGCCGAGGCAGGTCTGCGTGAGATCATTGGTGCCGAAGCTGAAGAACTCGGCCGTGTGCGCGATCTCGTCGGCGGTGAGCGCGCCGCGCGGGATCTCGATCATGGTGCCGACGCTGTAGCTGATCTTCACCTTCTTCTCGGCCTGGACCTTGGCGGCGACCTCGTGGACGAGGGCGACCTGGAGGTCGAGCTCGCGCTTGAAGCCGACGAGCGGGATCATGATCTCGGGCCGGGCCTTGAAACCGGCCTTGGTGGCGTCGGCGGCGGCCTCGAGGACGGCGCGGGCCTGCATGGCGGTGATCTCGGGATACTTGATGCCGAGGCGGCAACCGCGGAAGCCGAGCATCGGGTTGAACTCATGGAGCTCGTGCACGCGCTGCATGATCTTCTCGACGGGAACGTTGAGTTTCCGGGCGAGGTCCATCTGCGCCTCCTTCGAGTTCGGGAGGAACTCGTGCAGCGGCGGATCGAGGAAACGGATGGTGGCGGGAAAGCCCTTCAGCGCCTTGAAGATGCCAAAGAAGTCGTCGCGCTGGTAGGGGAGGAGCTTGGCGAGGGCGGCCTCGCGTTCCCCGACGTTGCCGGCGAGGATCATCTCGCGCATGACATCGATGCGGTCGCCCTCGAAGAACATGTGCTCCGTGCGGGTGAGACCGATGCCGACGGCGCCGAAGGCGATGGCCTGGGCGGCCTGCTCGGGCGTGTCGGCGTTGGTGCGAACCGACATTCTGGTGGCCAGCGCGCACCACTTCATCAGCTGGACGTAGCTCTTGAACTTCTCGGTGGCCTGGGCGGCCTTGTCGCCGTGGAGCAGGCCGGTGATGATCTCGGACGGGGCCGTCTTGATCTGGCCGGCGTAAACCGCGCCGATGGTGCCGTCGATCGAGAGGAAGTCGCCCTCGTTGTAAGTGGTGCCGGAGACGGAGACGGTCTTCTTGTCGTAATCCACGTGCAGGGCGGCGGCGCCGCACACGCAGACCTTGCCCATCTGGCGGGCGACGAGCGCGGCGTGCGAGGACACCCCGCCGCGGGCGGTGAGGATGCCCTCGGCGGCGATCATGCCGCGGAGATCCTCGGGGGAGGTCTCGACGCGGACGAGGAGGACCTTCTCGCCCTTCTCGGCGGCGACGACGGCGCGGTCGGCGTTGAAGTAGATCTTGCCGGTGGCGGCGCCGGGGCCGGCGGGGAGGCCGGTGGCGATGACCGCGGCCTTCTTGACCTCGGCGAGGTCGAAGATCGGGGCCAGCAGCTGCTCGAGCTGGTCGGCCGGGTTGCGCATGATGGCCGTCTTCCAGTCGATGAGCTTTTCCTTCACCATATCGATGGAGAACTTGAGGGCGGCGGCGGCGGTGCGCTTGCCGTTGCGGGTCTGCAGCATGAACAGCTTCCCTTCCTGGATCGTGAACTCGATGTCCTGAACGTCCTTGAAGTGCGCCTCGAGCGTCTTGCGGACCTTCAGGAGCTCGGCGTAGGACTTCGGCATCTGGTCCTTCAGCTTGAGGACGGGCTCGGGCGTGCGGACGCCGGCGACGACGTCCTCACCCTGGGCGTTGATGAGGAACTCGCCGTAGAATTCGTTGGTGCCGTTGGCCGGGTTGCGGGTGAACGCGACGCCGGAGCCGGAGGTGTCGCCGGTGTTGCCGTAGACCATGGCCTGGACGTTGACGGCGGTGCCCCACTCGGAGGGAATGTTGTATTTGGCGCGGTAGACCTTGGCGCGATCGTTCATCCAGGAGCCGAAGACGGCTCCGGCGGCGCCGCGGAGCTGGTCCCAGGGATTGTTGGGGAACGATTTGCCGGTGCGGTCTTTGACCATGGCCTTGAAGCGCTTGACGAGCTCCTGCTGGTCGGCGGCGGTGAGCTTGGAGTCCTCGATGTCGCCGTGGTATTTCTCGTGCTTGAAGCCGTGGATGACGGATTCGAAGGGATCGTGGTCCTCGCCCTCGCGCTTCTGCACGCCGATGACGACGTCGCAATACATCTGGATGAAGCGGCGGTAGCAGTCCCAGGCAAAGCGTTCGTTCTTGGTGGCGCGGGCGAGGGAGAGGACGGTGTCGTCGTTGAGGCCGAGGTTGAGGATGGTGTCCATCATGCCGGGCATCGAGTCACGGGCGCCCGAGCGGACGGCGACGAGGAGGGGGAAACCGGTGGCGTCACCGAATTTGTAGCCCATGATCTTCTCCATGTTGGCCACGCCGGCTTCCATCTGGGC